>PLBM01000108.1:0-6126 GCA_003134515.1 Acidimicrobiaceae bacterium
CACCCCGAGTGGGAAGCGTTCCGTGAGGACGAGTTCGAGGACCCCCGGGAAAAGATGGCCAAGGCGAAGGGTCTCAACTACATCGGTCTCGACGGCACGGTGGGCATCATCGCCAACGGCGCGGGACTGGCGATGTCGACCTTGGACGTCGTGAATCAGGTCGGTGGAACGGCCGCGAACTTCCTGGACATTGGCGGGGGCGCCAACGCCGACGTCTTGGCGGCCGCGCTCGAACTCATCAATTCCGACGCCAAAGTGAAGTCGATCTTCGTCAATATCTTTGGCGGCATCACCCGCGTCGACGAGGTCGCCCAGGGCGTGCTCGAGGCACTGCAACGCGTACAAATCTCGTCGCCGATCGTGATGCGACTCGACGGAACCAACGCCGCCGAGGGCCGCGCGATACTGGCGCCGCACCTGAGCGAGCGTCTCATCTCCGAGCCAACGATGTTGGACGCCGCGCGCCGCGTCGTGGAGCTGGCGAGCGAGGGAACGAAATGAGCATCTTCGTTGATGAACACACCAAAGTCATCGTGCAGGGCCTGACCGGCGGACAGGGGAGATTTCACGGACTTCGCAACCGCGACTATGGCACGAAGGTCGTTGGGGGCGTGACGCCCGGTAAGGGCGGCGAGGACGTCGAGGGCATTGCCGTGTTCAACTCGGTGCACGAGGCGGTCGAGGCGACCGGAGGGAGCGCGTCGTTCGTGGTGGTGCCGCCAAAGTTCGCGTCTAACGCCATCATCGAAGCGGCCGAGGGCGGCATCACGTTCATCGTCTGCATCACCGAGGGCATCCCCGCGCGCGACGAGGCCGTGACCTACAACCGGCTCGTCGAGGAGTTCCCCGGCGTGCGACTGCTCGGTCCGAACTGTCCGGGCATCATCAGCCCCGGTAAATGCAACATCGGCATCACCTCGGGCGACATCGCCCTGGCCGGAGGTCCGGTGGGCATTGTGTCGAGGTCGGGCACGTTGACCTATCAGGCGCTGCACGAACTGAGCCAGCAGGGCGTCGGCCAGACGACCTGCGTGGGCATTGGCGGTGACCCGGTGCCGGGGACGAACTTCATCGACTGCCTGGCCGCGTTTCAAGCCGACCCCGAGACCAAGGCCGTGATGATGATTGGTGAGATCGGCGGCTCGGAAGAAGAGCGCGCCGCCGAGTGGATCAAGTTCAACATGACCAAGCCGGTCGTCGCGTACGTCGCGGGCGCCACCGCGCCGGCCGGACGCAAGATGGGCCACGCCGGCGCCATCATCTCGGGCTCGAAGGGCACCGCGCAGGCCAAGATGGAGGCCCTGGCGGACGCGGGGGTGTTCGTCTGCGCGAACCCCACCGAGGCCGGCTCGAGGATGGTCGACATCGTTCGGGCGATGTAGCGCTTGGACCGGGTTCGTCTCTGTGTGCTGGCATCGGGATCGGGCACCATTCTCGAAGCCATGTTGCAAGCCGGGGTCGAGGTGGCCCTCGTCGCCTCGGATCGACCGTGTCGAGGACTCGACGTCGCGCGAAACGCGAACGTCACGACGCGGCTCGTGGATCGTCTGGAGTTCGGGGGCTTTCGCCCGACCTTTGATCGCGAGGCGTACAGCGTGGAACTGGCTCGAGTGCTGAAAGACGACCGAATTGACCTCGTCGCAATGTCGGGCTTTGGCACCATCGTCACCAGCGCTTTTCACGAGGCGTTTCCCGGACGCGTGTTGAACACGCACCCCAGTCTGTTGCCCGACTTTCCTGGATGGCACGCCGTGGCGGCGACGCTGAAGGCCGGTGTGAGCGAGTCGGGCTGCACGGTGCACGTCGCCACCGAAGCGTTGGACGACGGACCGATTCTCGCGCGACGTCGCGTCAAGGTCTACCCCAGCGACGACGAGTCGTCGTTGCATGAACGAATTAAGACCGTGGAGCGAGTGCTCTATCCCGTGGTCGTCGCTAGGGTAATGGCGTCACTGGCCGAGGGCCGTGAACCCGAAAGTGTGGCCGGCACCATGGAGGAGAGTTAGATGCGAGCGTTGCTCAGCGTGTTCGATAAGACCGCTCTCGTCGAGTTCGCCCAGGGACTGAGCGACGCGGGGGTGGAGCTCGTGGCGTCGGGGGGTACCGCGAAGGCCCTACAGGACGCGCATGTGGCCCACCTGGACGTCGCGGACGTTACGGGGTTTCCCGAAATGTTGGACGGACGCGTGAAGACCCTGCATCCGCGCATTCACGCGGGCATTCTGGCCGATCTCGACAAGCCCGAGCACCGCGACGCGCTGGTCGAGCACGACATCATCGCCATCGACCTTGTGGTGTGCAATCTCTATCCCTTTTCGTCAAACCCCTCTACCGAACTCATCGATATTGGCGGTCCCGCCATGGTGCGCGCCGCGGCGAAGAATCATCGTCACGTGGGCGTTGTCACCAGTCCCTCGCAGTACGACAAGGTGCTCGAGGAGATCGTGACGACGAAGACGCTGTCGAAAGCGACGCGTCACGAACTCGCTCGCGCCGCTTTCGCGCACACCGCGGCCTACGACGCGCAGATCGTTCGATGGTTCGACACCGGCGCCGAGTCGGGCGATGCGCCCAGTGCCACTAACGCCGTCGTGCCGGCCACGTTGCACCTCACGCTCGAGCGCGCCGCCGTCACGCGGTACGGCGAGAATCCCCATCAAATCGCCGCACGGTACCGTTTCGCTGGCACCACGCCCTGGTGGGACGGCGTAACCCAGCACTCGGGCGCCGCGCTGTCGTATCTCAACCTCTTTGACGCCGACGCGGCGTGGCGCCTCGTGCACGAGCTGAGTTCCGACGCGCCCACGTTCGTCGCGGTGGCGATCGTAAAACACGCCAACGCCTCGGGCGCGGCGTTGGGATCGTCGCTGGGCGAGGCCTTCGCCGGTGCCCTCGCCGCCGATCCCCAGAGTGCCTTTGGTGGCGTCGTCGCCGTCGGCGGCGTGGTGGACGACGATCTCGCGAAACTGATCGCGGCTGGTCCCCAAAGCGACGTCATTATCGCGAGCGGGTTTACCGAAGGAGCTCTCGCCACCCTGGTGGCGCGGCGTAAGGCGACGCGGCTCTTGAGCGCGCCCGCGCCCGAGCCCCTGGGGCTCTCGATTCGTACCATTGGCGACAGCGCGCTGGTGCAAAGCGCCGACGAGCTGGTGGCGCCGGTAACTGAATGGCGCTGTGTCACCGACGCGACGCCCACGAGCCAACAACTCCAAGACTTGCTGGTCGCCTGGCGGGTCTGTGCGCGCACGACGTCCAACGCCATAGTGATCGCGCGCGACGGCGTCGCGGTGGGCGTGGGCGCGGGCCAACAGTCGCGGGTCGTGGCGGCGGGCATCGCCGTCGCGAAGGCGGGAGAGTTCGCGAAGGGCGCCGCCGCGGCGTCGGATGCCTTCCTTCCCTTCGTCGACGGCCTCGAGTCGTTGACGAGTGCCGGGGTCAGCGCGGTCGTGCAGCCCGGTGGGTCGGTGCGCGACGCCGAGATCATTGAAGCGGCGAACAAGGCCGGAATCGTCATGATGCTCACCGGTGAGCGTCACTTTCGTCACTAGGAGAACAATGAGCGCACAGCTACTGGACGGCGAGCCTGTCGCCGCTCGCATCAAGATGGAGTTGGCCGAGCGAGTGGCGCGCCTCACGGCCCTCGGACGTACGCCGGGCTTGGGCACGATCCTCGTGGCCGACGACGTATCGAGCGCGCGCTACGTGGAAATGAAAATCGCCGAGTGCGCCGAGATAGGCGTTCGTTCCTTCGATGAACATCTGCCCGCGAGCGCCACCCAACGTGACATCGAAGCCATCGTCGACCGCTTCAACGCCGACGCGAACGTTCACTCAATACTCGTCCAACTTCCACTCCCCGAAGGCGTGAACGAAGGGGAGGTGCTGTTGCGCGTGAAGCCGAAGAAGGACGTGGACGGCCTTCACCCGACCAACCTCGGTCGCCTCGTCATGGGCGTACCGGGACCCCTCCCGTGCACGCCCAACGGCATCGTCGAACTGCTCGCCGCGTATCAAGTCCCCGTAGAAGGAAAACATGTCGTGATTATTGGTCGAGGTCTCACCATTGGTCGGCCGCTCGCCCTGCTCATGGCCCTGCGACGACCGAACTGCAACGCCGCGGTGACGGTGGTGCACACGGGGGTAGAGAACATGGCCGACATTGTTCGAAGCGCCGACGTCGTCATCGCGGCCGCCGGAAGAGCGGGACTCGTGACGCGCGACATGGTTAAGCCCGGCGCGGCGGTCGTTGGTGCGGGCACCACGTTCGTGGGAAGAAAAATTCTCAGTGACGTCGCGGAAGACGTGAACGAAGTCGCGGGTTGGGTGACGCCTCGTCTGGGTGGCGTGGGTCCAATGACCCGTGCCATGCTGTTACGAAACGCGGTGTTAGCTGCTGAGAAGGTGCGATGACGACAACCGACGACTACGGACGCGAGTTCGACGAACGGCCCTGGGGCTCGTTCACGGTGCTCGACGACACGGCCTTTGACCACAAGGTCAAGCGCATGGTCGTATCGCCGGGCACGCGACTGAGTTACCAACGTCACACTCGCCGCGCCGAACACTGGTTTTTCGTCAACGGCACCGCGATCGTCACTCTGGACGGCGTGGAGTACGAGTTAACGGCGGGCGAGAGTATCGACGTCGGCCCTAGTCAATTGCACCGATGCGAGAACCGGGGCACGACGCCGGTCGTCTTCATCGAGGTTCAACACGGCACGTACTTCGGCGAAGACGACATCGAGCGAGTCGAAGACGATTTCGGTCGAGTCAACTAGCGGTGCGCGTCGACGAACTCCTCGAAATCGGGTTGACTCGATCCTTTGAGTTCTTTCCGCCCAAGTCCGACGAGGAGAGCGCCGTACTCGAGAAGTCTCTGGCCGAACTCGACCGGCTCGACCCTTCGTTCGTCTCAGTGACCTACCGCGGGGGGCGAGAATCGCGCCAACGAACCTTCGATCTCGTCACGCGTATTCAACGGGCCGGTCACGTGACGGCGATGGCCCATCTGATTTGCGTGGGCCATCGACGAGACGAGATGCGCGACCTGTTAAAGAACTACGCCGACGCGGGTGTCACCAACGTCATGGCCTTAGGGGGTGATCTGCCCGACCATCCCTCGCTCGAGTCGTCGGACTTTACGTACGCGTTAGAACTCGTTGAACTGGCGCGCGAGGTGGGCCAGTTCTGCGTGGGCGTGGGGGCTCACCCCCAAGGGCACCCTCGCTCCACGGACCTCGCCTCAGATCGAGTGCAGTTGGCGAGAAAGCTCGACGCCGCCGACTTCGCCGTCACGCAGTTCTTCTTCGAGGCCGCCGAGTGGGTCCAACTCGTAGGCGAATTGGCCGAGCTGGATGTCGAAAAGCCAGTGCTGCCGGGCATTATGCCGGTGACCACGCTCGGTGGCATGGAGCGAATGGCCTCGATGGGCGCGCGCGTGCCAGAGGCTCTTGTCGCGCGCCTTGACGCCGCGAACCTTCGAGGCGGTCCCGCGGCCGTTCGTCGTGAAGGCATTGTCGCGGCCACCGAACTATGCGCGGAACTGCTCGACACGGGGGTGCCGGGACTGCACTTCTACACGCTCAATCGCTCGACGGCGACGCGCGAAATCTGTCGCGCGCTTTTCTCGTAGCACCGACAACTAAGGACCTTCGGCCCTAAAAGGACGTCTCGGCATTCGCCGTAAGATGGGCCCATGGCAGAGAAGATAACGGTAAACGCGAGCGGAGTGTTGCACGTCCCCGACAACCCCATCATTCCCTACATCGAGGGCGACGGCATCGGTGTGGACATCTGGCCCGCGTCACGACTCGTGCTTGACGCCGCGGCGAAGAAGTACGGCAAGACCGTGGAGTGGAAAGAGGTGCTCGCCGGTCAAAAGGCCTTCGACGAGACGGGCGACTGGTTGCCCGAACAGACCGTGGTGGACTTTCGTGAGTACTTGATTGGCATTAAGGGCCCCTTGACCACGCCCATTGGTGGGGGCTTTCGATCCCTTAACGTCGCGCTTCGCCAGATCCTCGATCTCTACGTCTGTCTGCGCCCAGTGCGCTGGTTCCAGGGAGTGCCCTCGCCGGTGAAGCGCCCCGACTTGGTGGACATGGTGATCTTTCGCGAGAACACCGA
>PLBM01000108.1:6139-30280 GCA_003134515.1 Acidimicrobiaceae bacterium
TCCGTGACCCTGGTGCACAAGGGCAATATCCAAAAGTTCACCGAGGGGGCCTTTATGAAGTGGGGCTATCAACTGGTGAAAGAAGAGTTCGACGACGTCGCGGTGGGTTGGGACGACTGCAACGGCAAGCCCGGCTCCAAGGTGCTCGTGAAGGACGTCATCGCGGACATTGTGTTCCAGCAAGCTCTACTTCGACCAGCGGAGTTCGACGTTCTCGCCACCACGAACTTAAACGGCGACTACCTTTCGGACGCGTTGGCCGCCCAGGTCGGCGGGATCGGTATCGCGCCGGG
Organism: Acidimicrobiaceae bacterium; assembly: GCA_003134515.1. GTDB lineage: Bacteria > Actinomycetota > Acidimicrobiia > Acidimicrobiales > RAAP-2 > RAAP-2. The sequence continues at coordinate 6,433 of PLBM01000108.1, forward strand.
CGCGAACATCAACTACGTCACGGGCCACGGGATCTTCGAGGCCACCCACGGGACGGCGCCCAAGTACGCGGGCCTCGACAAGGTGAATCCCGGGTCGTTGCTGTTGTCGGGGGTTTTGATGTTTGAGCACCTCGGATGGACCGACGCCGCGAACTACATCGTCACCGCCTTGGAAGCCACCGTCGCCGAGAAGATCGTCACTTACGACTTCGCGCGACTCATGGACGGGGCTACCGAAGTGAAGTGTTCTGAGTTCGCCGCGGCTATCGTCGAGCGTCTCTAAGACAGATCAAGGAGATCCATGACCACTCCCGTCAACGTCACCGTGACCGGCGCCGCCGGTCAGATCGGCTACTCACTGTTGTTTCGTATCGCTTCGGGCCAGCTCCTTGGTCCCGACACGCCCGTGGCGTTGCGCTTGCTCGAAATCGAACCCGCGATGAAGAGCCTCGATGGCGTCGTCATGGAACTCGACGACTGCGCTTTTCCACTTTTAGCCAGCATCGAAGCCACGAGCAACCTCAATCACGCCTTTGACGGCACCAACTGGGCGTTGCTCGTGGGGTCGGTCCCGCGCAGGGCCGACATGGAACGCCGCGACCTCTTGAACGTCAACGGCGGGATCTTTAAGCCTCAAGGTCGCGCGATTGCCAGCTACGCCGCGAGTGATGTGCGCGTGCTCGTCGTTGGTAATCCCTGTAACACGAACTGTCTCATCGCGCGCTCGAACGCGCCCGAGGTGCCCGAGGATCGCTGGTTCGCCATGACTCGGCTGGACCAGAATCGGGCCGTCGCGCAGTTAGCGAAAGAGTCCGGCGCCCCCGTTAAGGACGTAAAGAACCTCGCCATCTGGGGCAATCACTCCTCGACGCAATTCCCCGACTTCGCCAACTCGACGATCGCGGGAAAGAAGACGACTGAGGTGATCAGTGATCACGCGTGGCTGCGAGGTGAGTTCATAACCACGGTGCAAAAGCGTGGCACGGCGGTTATTGAAGCACGCGGCCTCAGCTCAGCGGCGTCGGCCGCGAATGCTGCCATCGGCACGGTTTCGAGTCTTATCACCAAGACACCCGACGACGACTGTGCGTCGGTGGCCGTGACGAGCCATGGCGAATATGGCGTGCCCGAAGGATTGACGTTCGGCTTTCCGGTCCTCGCCGATGGGCATGGATCGTGGATAGTGAAGGAAGGATTTGAACTCGATGACTTCGCTCACGAACGAATCAAGATCACTACTGACGAGTTAATTGGCGAGCGTGAAGAAGTTAGGACACTCGGCTTGATTGAGTAAGACCGAGTCGCGTAACTCGGCGTCGGCTAGATCAGGTCATCGAGTGAGGTCGCCGCAGTGGATTTTGACGATGGCTCACCCATCATCAGCTAGGGACTCAAGAAGTTCTTGGCACGCGCTGAGAAGTTGATCTATAGGTTCGTCGAGGGTTCGGTGAATGACCTCTCTGTTCACGGCAAAGTATTCATGCGCGAGAATGTCGCGAAGGGCAGCAATGGCTGACCACGGAATGTCAGTTCTCCGGTTTCTGATTTCTGGCGGCAGGGCCTTGACGGCCTCGCCAATGACGAGGAGGCCATAGAGGATGGCTTCGATTGGAACCGTGGTATGCCTGCGCCCGTTCTCGAATTCATCGAGGAGAGACTCCGCCTTTTTCACGACTTCGATTTTTTCAATGATGTCGATAAGTCAATGCCGAGTGCTCCGACTCATAGGGGTACCGCCTCGCTGAGGGCGCGCCGAGCAATTGCTGGTTTGAGGATGTCGACCGGTGCGACGTCGACGGGAAGGTTGATCAGGGCTTCGATTTGTTGCGTCAACTTCACAATCGGGAGTAGTCCTTTTGATATGTCAAAGTCGACGAGAAGATCGATGTCACCCCCGACACTGCTTTCACCTCGAGCCACGGAACCAAAGATTCGTACGTTTGAGGCTCCGGCCTGTCGCGCGAGACGAAGAATCTCGAGTCGAAATCGTCGAAGGGTGGTGGCCATCTCACCGGATAGATCTGACGCTGGGGCCGGTCGAGTGGAGATCTCGAGATCGGCTCCGGTGGCTCGAATGAGTCGTTCGAACGTGTTGACCGATGGGGAGGCGACTCCCGTTTCGTAACGCGCGACGGCGGACTGCGAAGTGCCGGCTCTTCGAGCTAACTCTTGTTGCGTCAATCCGCCCGTTGTCCGCAGTTTCCGTATGAGATCCGCCGTGTCCACAAATCAAGTATACCTGTACCGATATAATCTGGACAAGGGGCCGTTCAAGAAATTATGCGCGTGGGCTTACTTGGCCCCGTGCAGCCAGCCAAGCATCGATACCAAGGCGTGGACGTCGCCTCGGACCTTGAGGCGACCTTCGCGCAAGGCGCTCGCGCTGTCGAGCGTGCCGGAGGTCAACGCCTCGGCGTCCTTATAGGAGAGGCGAACAACCGTATTCGCGGCAAGGTGATCGCCGGACTCGGCGAAAGCTCCTTTCGCGTTGATGGTAAAGGTGAGGGCGTGGGCAGAGGAACTCGGCGCGTCAGTGAACTCGAAGACGACGCGAAAGTCCGACGTCGCGCTGTCCAGGGGAACGGGGCCCGCCTTACTCAAGGTGTCATTCAGTGTCGCCAACCATTCGGCGCTTAGAAAATCGGCCACTCGCTTAGGGAGCGGGTTGCACGGCGGCGGCGGCCGCCGAGGTCTTCGTCTTTCGACGGATCTTGCGTCCGAGCCACGCGACCGGGTCGTAGTGGGCGTCGACGATCCGTTCCTTTAGCGGAATGATTGCGTTGTCGGTGATCTTGATGTGCTCAGGACAGACCTCAGTGCAGCACTTGGTGATGTTGCAGTATCCCAGTCCCATCTCTTCACGAATGAGGTCGCGCCGGTCGTTTTGGTCGAGTGGGTGCATCTCGAGTTCGGCGTAACGGATGAAAAAACGCGGACCGGCGTAGTGGGTTTTATTCTCTTCGTGGTCGCGGATGACGTGACAGACGTCCTGGCACATGAAGCACTCGATGCACTTGCGAAACTCTTGGCCCCGCTCGACGTCCTCTTGGAACATCCGGTAGCCGCCTTCGGGCATGGGCGGGGGCAGAAACGCGGGCACCTTGGCCGCTTGGACGTAGTTGAACGTCACGTCGGTGACGAGGTCCCGGATAACGGGAAACGCCTTCATGGGCGTGACGGTGACCGCTCCCTCGGGCAGGGTGTCCATGCGCGTCATGCACATGAGTCGGGGCTTGCCGTTGATCTCCGCCGAGCACGAGCCGCACTTGCCGGCCTTGCAGTTCCAGCGACAGGCCAAGTCCGGCGCTTCAGTGGCTTGGATGCGGTGGATGAGGTCGAGCACGACCTCGCCCTCGTTCAGCGCCAAGGTGAAGGATTCAAAGTCGCCGCCACTCGCGTCGCCTCGCCACACGCGCATCGTCACGTCCGCCATTACTTCGTCTCCTCGAGTAGAGCTTTTAGTTCTGCGGGCACGGCCAGCAGTGGTGACTCGACGACCTCCACCGGGCTGTCCCAGTTGCCGCCCGTCGAGTTCTGGGCGAAGTTGACCTTGGCCAGTTCGGGGTCGGGATTGGGGAAGTCCTCTCGGGTGTGCCCGCCGCGCGACTCTTTTCGCATGGTGGCGCCCAATGTCACGCACTTTGAGACACTGATCATGCTCGGCAGGTCCGTCGCCAGGTTCCAGCCCGGGTTGTAGGCGCGCCCGCCCTTGACCGACACGTTTTTCACCCGCTCGGTGAACTCGTCGAGCTTGTGAATCGCGGCGTCAAGTTCGCTGGCGTTTCGAATGATGCCGACGTTGGTCTGCATCATGTCTTGCAGGTCGCGTTGGATGTCGTAGGGGTTCTCACCCGAGGCTCGATCAAAGGGGGCGAGAGCCTCGTGGACGGCGTCGTCGACTTCTCCTTGATTGAAGGTGGTCGCCGCGTGGCCCGCCTCGACGTAGTCGGCCGCGCCGAGGCCGGCGCGCCGGCCAAAGACGATGAGGTCCGACAGTGAGTTGCCGCCCAGGCGGTTGGCGCCGTGCATGCCGCCCGCTACTTCACCGGCGGCAAAGAGTCCGGGCACGATCGTGGCCTCGGAGTCCGCGTCGACCTGCACGCCGCCCATCATGTAGTGACAGGTGGGACCGATCTCCATCGCTTCGCGGGTGATGTCGACGCCCGCGAGCTCCATGAACTGGTGGTACATCGAGGGCAGGCGCCGGCGAATGAACTCCGGCGTGCGGCGCGTCGCGATGTCGAGGTACACGCCCCCGTGGGGAGTGCCGCGCCCGGCCTTCACTTCGGTGTTGATGGCGCGCGCGACCTCGTCGCGCGGCAAGAGCTCGGGCGGACGCCGTCCGGCGTCGTGGTCGTCGTACCACTTGTCGGCCTCCTCTTCGGAGTCGGCCGTCTCGTCTCGAAACATCGGCGCGACGTAGTTGAACATGAAACGCTCGCCGAGTGAGTTGCGTAGTACTCCGCCGTCACCGCGCACGCCCTCGGTGACGAGCAGTCCGCGCACGCTGAGCGGCCAGACCATGCCGGTGGGGTGGAACTGCACGCACTCCATGTCGATCAACTTGGCCCCGGCCCACAGAGCCATCGCGTGGCCGTCGCCGGTGCTCTCCCACGAGTTGGAGGTGAACTTCCAGGACTTGCCGATGCCGCCGGTGGCGAGGATGACGGATTTGGCTTGGAAGGTCACGAACTCACCGCTCGCGCGCCAGTAGCCCACGCACCCGGCAATGCGGCCCTCTTGGTCGTGCACCAACTTGAGGACCTTGCACTCCATGAAGACGTCGACGTTCATCGAGACCACTTTTTGCTGCAGGGTGCGGATCAGTTCCAATCCTGTGCGGTCGCCCACGTGCGCCAAGCGCGCGTACCGGTGACCACCGAAGTCGCGTTGGAGAATCTTGCCGTCTTTGGTGCGGTCGAACAGCGCCCCCCACTGCTCGAGCTCGAGTACGCGATCGGGGGACTCCTTGGCGTGCAGTTCGGCCATGCGGTAGTTGTTCAGGTACTTGCCCCCGCGCATGGTGTCGCGAAAGTGGACCATCCAGTTGTCCTCGGACTGGACGTTGCCCATCGCGGCCGCGATGCCGCCCTCGGCCATGACGGTGTGGGCCTTGCCCAGCAGGGACTTTGTGACGAGCGCCACCTTAAGTCCGCGTCGTTTGGCTTCAATTGCCGCGCGCAGCCCCGCGCCGCCGGCGCCGATGATCAAGACGTCGTACTCGTGGTGTTCGAACGGGCTGTCGGTCACGAAAATCCTTACCTAGAAGATCTTGTAGTCGGTCAAGGCGCCCGAGGCGACGAGACGCACGTACACGTCGGTCAAGGCGACGAAGATCAGCGACGCCCAGGCAAAGTTCATGTGCTTGGCGTTGAGCGGTGTCACGAACTTCCAGAATCGATAGCGCAGCGGATGCTCTTTAAAACTGCGCACCTGGCCGCCGCAGAGGTGACGACAGGAGTGGCACGACACGGAGTAGAGCCACAGGAGCCCCGCGTTCACGACGAGCACTACGGTGCCGACCGTCACGCCCCAGCCCAGACCGGGCTGGCGGAAGGCGCGAATCGCGTCGTAGGAGAGCAGGACGTTGAGAATCAGTCCGAGGAAGAAGAAGTAGCGGTGCGCGTTCTGCATGAGGAGCGGAAAGCGGGTCTCGCCTGAGTACGAGCCGTGCGCGTCGGCCACGGCGCAACTCGGGGGCGACCACCAGAACGCTCGGTAGTAGCTGCGCCGGTAGTAGTAGCAGGTGAGTCGAAAGCCCAACGGCACGATCAAGATGATTAGGGCCGGTGACCAGGTCCACCAGCCCAGGGCGAAGCCCATCTTCGATCCCGGCACGCAGTTGGCGGCGAGACAGGGCGAGTAAAAGGGGCTCACGAGGTCGCGGTGCACGTTCGCGCCCACGTAGTAGTACTTGTTCTGAAAGGCCGCCCAGGTGGAGTAGATGACGAACGCGGTGAGGATCGAGACGGTGACCACGGGCTGGATCCACCAGCGGTCTTGACGCAAGGTCGCCTCGTCGGGACCGCCCCTCACACCCCCCAGTTGAACTTTCGTCGCACTCTCTAGGACCGCCACTGACTCTCCTCGTTACTCGTCCACTGGGTACCGCTCCGCAAATTCCATACTAGGCATTGCGCGCGCGTCGCCCTTTTCTCGATCACTTCGAAGTCACGAATAATTGAACGGCCGCGTCGTGCGAGATGTGTTGAACTCTTTCGCTCAGCGTGATCCGCCGCGACGGCCCTCGGCGGTGCCGCCGAACAACGCCCAAGCCACCAGACCGAGGCCCGGAACCAAGAACCAAATACCAAAGACCAACGCGAGCACCACGAAGAACGCGCCCATGCCCATCGTGAAGGGCCAGATCGACGTGCTGGGAAAAGCGCCCACCACGCCAGCGCCTTGGGCCTGGGTGGCGTTGGGATTGTCCTCGGCGCGCGGTTTCATCCGACGGCTCCACCAGTAGTAGTAGCTACCGGGTACGAAACAGAGCAGCATGCCCGCGAACATCATCACGCTGCCGGCGTTCTCGTGGCCCCAGAACCAGTAGACGGTGACCATGAGGCCAAAGAAGAGACCGATGCCGAGGAGGAGCTTGGCTTCGACTCTCACGGGCTCGGCGCTTCGTCGGGGTGCTCGGGGTGGTGTCCGTGCGCGGCGGCGGTGTGTCCGGGGTGGTTGTAGTCCCAGGTCGGTCGTTCCGAGCGAATCTGGGGCAAACGGTAGAAGTTGTGGTGCGGCGGGGGAGACGTCGTGAACCACTCCAAGGTCTGAGCGTCCCACGGGTTATCGCCGGCCGGGTACTTCTTCCAGCTAAAGGCGACGTTCACCACAAAGGCGATGGTTGAGATGCCAATGAGCACGGCGCCCACCGTCGAGAGCTGATTCAAGTACTGCCAGGAGGGGTGCAGCGGGTACACCGCGACCCGTCGGGGCATGCCGCGCAGCCCGAGTAGGTACTGCGGCAGGGTGAAGACCTGGGTGCCGATGAACAAAAACCAGAACTGGATCTTGCCGATCGTCTCATTCAACAGATAGCCCGTGAACTTGGGTCCCCAGTAGTAGAGACCACCCATCGCGCCCAGCACCAGGGCCATGACGATGGAGTGAAAGTGCGCGACCACGAAGTATGTGTCGTGGGTGAAGAAGTCCAGTGGCGGACTGGCCAGGTAAATGCCGGTCAGGCCACCGATGAGGAACGTCACGAGAAAGCCCACGGCCATCAACATGGCCGTGGAGAACCAGATCTCGCCTCGCCACATCGTGCCGATCCANNCCGCCCACCATGATGTAGTGGAAGTGCGCCACCACGAAATAACTGTCTTGCTGCTGGGCATCCGCCGGCGCCGCGGCGTGCATCACGCCGGAAAATCCGCCGATCATGAACATCCAGATGAAGCCGAGCGCGAACATCATGGGCGTGCGCATCGTCAGGTGGCCGCCCCACATGGTGCCGATCCAGTTGAACATCTTGATACCCGTAGGCACCGCGATCAAGAGACTCATGATGGAAAAGAAGGGCAACAACACGACGCCGGTAGTGAACATGTGGTGCGCCCATACGCCGAGAGACAGCGCCCCGATGGAGATCGTGGCAAAGATCATGCCCTTATAGCCAAAGACCGGTTTACGAGAGAAGACGGCGATGATCTCGGTGACCATGCCAAAGAACGGTAAGGCCAAGATATAGACCTCCGGATGGCCCCAGAACCAGAAAATATGCTGCCAGAGCACCGGTACGCCGCCCCCCGCGACCGAGAAGATATGGGTGCCAAAATGTCGGTCGCAGTAGAGCATGATGAGCCCCGCCGTCAGTACCGGGAAGGCCAGCAGAATCAGAATCGCCGTCACCAAGAGGTTCCAGGTGAAGATCGGCATGCGAAACATCGTCATGCCGGGCGCTCGTAGATAGAAGACCGTGGCGCAGATATTCACGCCAGTGAAGATCGCGGAAAAGCCCGTCAGCAACAGTGCGCCGATCCACAGGTCCGCGCCGGCGCCGGGGGTGTTGGTGGAGTTCGATAGCGGCGCGTAGGCGACCCAGCCAAAGTTGGCGGCACCCCCGGCGACGAAGAAGCCCGAGAGCATGGTGATCGAACCGGTCAGGTAGAGCCAGTAGCTCAGCGCGTTCAGCCGGGGAAAGGCCATGTCCGGTGCGCCAATTTGAATGGGCACGATGATGTTGGCGAGCGCGGCGAAGGCGAAGGGACCCGCGAAGAGGTATATCATCACCGAACCGTGCATGGTAAAGAGTTCGTTGTACTGCGCAAACGAGACCACCGTCGCGTTCGGAGTCGTCAACTGGGCGCGAAGGATTTCGGCGAAGGCACCCCCGATCACCATCATGATGGTCGCCGTCACGGTGTAGGACATGCCGATGACTTTGTGGTCGGTCGAGGTGATCCACTTCAAGATGCCGGTCGGGCCGTGCTGCTCTTCGTGCGCGGGCTCGACGGGCGCCAGCACGATTGGTGGATCGAGCACGTCGGTCATTAGTTGCCCCCCTGGCTCTTGGACAGCTTGGTCGGCACGCCCGACGACGTCTGTTGGTTCGTCGCGTTCTCGGCGGCCTGCGCCGTGGCGGCGTTGGCTCTACTTGAGAGCCAGGCGTTGTACTCGGTCATTGGGACCACTTTGACTTGAAAGAACATGAGTGAGTGATAGAGCCCACAGAGTTGCGTGCACTGACCGTCGTAGGTTCCGACGGTGACCGCTCGGAGCGTGAACTGGTTCAACACTCCGGGCAACGCATAGCGAGAGAAGTTAAAGGCGTGTACGTAAAAGCCGTGAAGCACGTCCGATGACGTCAAGTTGATGTGCACATTGGTGTTGACGGGCATGACCATCACCGGATCTTGGGTGGTCTGGCCCACCACCACCACGTTCTGTCCCGGGTAGGTGAACTTCCAGCCCCACTGAAAGGCGTTCACGTTGATGGTGACGTCGGTCTTGGGGTTTGCGACCTCTTTGTTCTCCACGACCAACGTCGCCGCGAAGAGTCCAAAGACGATGAGGATCGGCACGATGGTGTAGGCCATCTCCAAGGGGATGTGGTACTGGCTCTGCTTAGGCAGGTTGTCGCTCTTGCGCCGGTGAAAGATGACGGTCCAGAGAATGAGCAGGATGACCAGCACGCCGATGAGTACCGCGCCGATGGAAAACCACTGCCAGAGGTGATAAACGGACTTTGACGTAGTCGTCGCTCCGGGCACCGCGCCAAAGGTCGGCACCGTGCACCCGGCGAGCGCGAGCGCCGCCACGGGCAGAACGGCAATTCTTCGCACGCGTCGCCATCGAGGTGTCCGTTCTGAGACCCCCGGTGGGGTCAGGGCGGGTGGTTCCACGGGGAAACCTTAGTCAAAATTCGAGCGCCAACCCCTCGTTACGCCGTGCGAGCGCCGGTGTTTCCTCTCGTTTCGACGCGACCCTAGAACTGCTCGCCGGTCGTCTCGCGTTCGGCCCATCGAAAGACGCCGCGCGACATGGTGGAGGTGGCGTGCTGGGCCAAGGTGCGAAATACCTGTTGGCGAACGGCCTGCACCCCTTCGTCGTCGGGCGCCGCGAGCCAGGCCATCTCCGCCAGGTGTCCGGCCAGTCGAAGGGCCTCGTCGGAGCCTTCGTGCGCGAGTGTCTCCGCGCGCTGGGCCAGCGCCGTTGGTCCGCCCGCGAGTTCGGCTAACTCGACAGCTAGACGGCGATCGTTCGCGGGGCGCAGGTGCGCGGGGTTGCCGTCCCACCAGCCGCCGTACAGCCGCCAGATGTTGCGCACGATGAATTCGGGTTCGTCATAGAAGGGCTGCAGGTAGGGCCGGTCGCTCAAGTGCGCGGGCACCCTCACCGCGGAGACCGTGTCGGCGAGGCGAGCACCTTGATTCATCATCGCCAAGGTCTGCTCGACGAGACTCTCCAGGTACTCGGCTGTTTCACTTAGGGCTTGATGGATTCGCTCTTGGCCAAAGATGGGGAGCCCGTGGCCCGGCAAGAGATAGCGCGCGTTCAACTCGGCCATTCGCCGCAGCGCCTGGGCCCACTCCAGGGGGTAGCGCTGCACCTTTTGGGGGTTGCCGGCGTTGGGACTGTTCCAGATGAAGAGGTCGCCCGAGCACAGCACGCCCTTGTCGGGAAACCACGTCACCGTCGCGTCGTCGGTCTCGCCCTTCTCGTGTCGCAAGTGAAACGTGCTCGAGCCCACGATCATGTCGTGCTCGTGCTCGTAGGTCTCGTCGGGGAAGCGGTACTCGGTCGGCCAGACCAGGTTGGCGGCGCCGAACTGGCGGCGGTTGATGACCTGGTTGTAACCGGCCGTCATGACGTAGCGCTCGAAACGTCGCGGTAGGTGTTCGTGGGCAATCACGTGGGGACGGGGCCAGCGGTTGGCCTTGGCCTCTTCGTCAAATGGACCGACGCCAAAGACGTGATCGATGTGACCGTGTGAGTAGATCGCGCGGTTGAGACGCTTCGCGCTCCAAGAACGAATCTCTTCGTGCAACTTGGAGGCGGTCAAGATCGACCCGGTGTCGACCATCACGAGTCCGTCGTCGGTGTCAATGGCCGTGCAGTTGCCAAAGGACGGCAGAAAGGCCACGCCGTCGGTAATCTCGGCAATGCGTCCGATGGCGCCTAGCGGGTTGGACTTGTGGTCAGGGTCCTCGCCGCGCCAGAGGCGCTCAGCGCGCTCAACAATGTCCACCTCGGACTACTTATCGGACTCGGGCGCCTTTGTGTCGGCGGCGTCGGAAGCCTTCGTGGTCCCGGTGTCCTTGCCTTCTTTCAATCCCTTTTCAAACTGGCTCTTCGCCGAGCCTAAGTTCTTCGCGAACTTGGGGATGGCGGCGCCGCCAAAGATGAGCACGGCTATCACAATGACCACAATCAAGAGATCCGGTCCAAAAATTTCACCAAAGAACACGGTCTTCTCCTTTGACGTGCGTAGGACCAAGAGTAGTGCGACTCGAGCCGGGGCGGCAGGCGCCGTGAAAGGCCCTTATCGGGCTCGGCAAGAATGAGGGCGTGACGACGTTGCCCCGGGACACGTTTCGCGACGCGCTGAGCGTGGCGCTGACGGTGGGTGCCTACGGCGTCGCGTTCGGCGCCGCCGGGATCGCCGCGGGCTTTTCTGTCCTGCAGACCTGTCTGTTCTCGCTGCTCACCTTCACCGGTGCCAGTCAGTTCGCGGCGGTGGGCGTCATGGCTGCGGGCGGGGGAGCCGTCAGTGCCGTGGCGGCGGCCACGATGCTCGGCACGCGTAACGCGCTCTACGGACTGCAGATGGCGCCGCTCGTGCGCGTGAAGGGCGTGCGCCGCATTGTGGCGGCGCACCTCACCATCGACGAATCGACCGGTGTCGCGCTCGCCCAGACGCCACGCGGCACGCGTTCGATGCGTTACGGCTTTTGGTTGACGGGCTCGGGGGTCTTCCTCTTTTGGAATATCTTCACGCTGCTCGGCGCGCTCGGCGCCAAGGCGCTCGGCAACCCGGCGTCGTGGGGACTTGACGCCGCGGTGCCGGCCGCGTTTCTCGGACTGCTCTGGCCGCGACTGACGAGCGCGTACTTGCGCGTGGTGGCGGCGACATCGATGGCCTTCGCGATGCTCATGACGCCTTGGTTGCCGGCGGGCGTGCCGATCATTGCGAGCGTGCTCGTCGCGGTGGTCTTTGGCTGGCGCGAGCGATGAGCACTACGACTTCTTGGATGGTGCTCGGTGCGACGAGCGTGCTCTGTTTCAGCATCAAGCTGCTCGGTTACTTCATTCCCGAAGGCTGGCTCGCTCACCCGCGCCTGCAACGCGTGAACGCCCTTGTGCCGATTTCGCTGCTGAGCGCCTTGGTCGTGGCCGAAGGTCTGGTGATTAAGACCCGTATCGTGATCGATCACCGTCTCGCCGGACTCGCCGTGGCGTTAGCGCTGCTGTTTGCGAAGGCGCCCTTTCCCGTGGTGGTGGTGAGCGCGGCAGTGACCTCGGCGCTCGTCTATCACCTGCACTAGCCCGTCAGGGCGACGCCCAACACCAGGGCGGCGATCGTCCCGGTCATGCCGACGCCGGCGTAGACGCCCTTTGCCCGGGGCGAGGTGACCCAGGTGTGCAAGAGCGCGCCGAGTCCCGCGACGATGACACAGAGCATCTTCACGCCAAAGACAATGTTCCAACTCGTCGTCGCCTCGGCGTGGTCAATCGCGAGGAAGTTCCAAACGCCCGTCGCGAGCAAGAGCCCGAAGGCCGGCCAACTGAGTCGAGCAAAGGCCCGCGCGACTTTGCCCGGCGCGTCGTACGAGATTCCGCGCAACGTCACTACCAGTCCGGCCAGCACTAACTGTCCGCCGACCCAGACGCTCGCGGCCAGTACGTGCACACTGAGACGAACGATGGTCCACGCGTTAGCGAGTTGGGGCTGACCCGCGAAGTGCAGCCGGACGGAATTCACTACTTGCCTTTCCAGTTGGGCTCACGCTTTTCAGCGAAGGCGACTGCTCCTTCCATCGCGTCGGCGCTTCGCCCAATGATCGCGAAGGTTTCGTCATTGACGAGCCACCCTTCGTCCTCGGAGAGTTCTCTCGATCGGCGCATGACGTCCTTGGACGCGCGAACGGCCAGTGGCGCGTTCTTCGCGATGCGCTCGGCGAGCGCGATCGCGACGTCGAGCACCTCGTCGCCGTGCACGACGCGATTGACAAGTCCGAGCGCGTAGGCGCGCTCGGCGTCGATGGGATCGCCCGTCAGGGCCATCTCGTAGGCCACGGCCAAGGGCACCCGTTTGGGCAGGCGGATCAGTCCGCCGCCGCCCGCGACGAGTCCGCGCGTCGCCTCGGGAATGCCGAAGAGGGCGTGACTCGCGGCCACGACCATGTCGCAGCTCAGCACCATCTCGAAACCTCCGGCCAGGGCCGAACCGTTCGCCGCCGCGATCAAGGGCTTGGGAAAGTTGCGTTTGGTGAGACCGCCAAAACCCTTCTCAGTGATGGGGAATTCGCCCGCAGCGAAGGCCTTTAAGTCCATGCCCGCCGAGAAGGCCTTATCGCCCGCGCCGGTGAGTACGACGACCCACACGTCGTCGTCAGTTTCGCACTCGTCGAGTGCGTCACTCAGCGCCTGGGCCGTCGCGCGGTTGATCGCGTTTCGCGCCTCGGGGCGATTGATCGTGAGTAGTTCTACGTGACCACGTCGTTCTCGCAGGATTTCATCGGCCATGGTCTCTCCTTCAAACGGCCCTGATGGGCACCGTTCGAAACGCTAGTGGACGTTGCTCTCGGGCGTTAGTGGGAAACTAACCCCGTGACCAAGCGACCGCGACTGTTCGTCACTCTGGAGGGCTACGCCGTCGAGGGTGGCTTCGACCAGCCGGGGTGTCCGATGACCTGCTACTCGCCCACTATCTCGCTTGGTCGCCACGTGGGACCGGGTATCACCGACGATCTCTGGCACGACTACGAAAGAGTGCTCGACTTCGTGCCGGGACTCGGCTTCGACGGAGTTCGACTCACGGTCGAATGGGCCCGCGTCGAACCGCGCGTGGGCGAGGTCGACCAGCGCGCCCTCGAGCGCTACGGCGAAGTCATTCGTTACGCGCGCTCACTCGATCTCGATGTCACGCTCGCGCTCGTCGACGCCGTCTGGCCGTCGTGGCTGGGTCAAGAGGCGTGGCTCTTGCCCTGGGTCGTGCCCCACGTGCTCGGCCACGCCCGACGGATCGTTGCCGCGTTCGCCACCGCGCTCTCGGGTGTCGTGGCTTTCACTCAACCCCGTGAACTCGTCACCAATGGCTACCTTCACGCCACTGCGCCGCCCTGGCGACGAAACGCGAAAAAGGACGTGGCGTTCGCCCACGCCCAGATCGACGGATTGCTCGACGCCTTAAAGTCCGATGACGTCGTTGGACCTCGACTGGTCGAGTCCAGTGCAGTGATTGGCCTGGACGTCGCACCCGACGATCTGGTTGTCGCGCGCCAGACGTTAGGCGTGGAGGAACTCTACGTACGATCGCTCCTGCGAGGTAGCGGTCCGACCGGCGTGGCGCAAGGACTGCTCGTCCAATATGGTCGTGAATGGCGAGTGGACGCCTCGGAAGATTTACTGAGCGCGCTGCGCTGAGTCGTCGCTCGGAGGGTCATCGACCCCCGTCGCAATGAAGTCTCTTTCGCGACGCTTCTTGACGAAGTGAACGACGACGAAGAACGCGATCAAAAGGAGAAGGAACGCGCTGGTGGCCCAACCCGAATACTTCACGATTGACGTGAGAGCGGTGCCCGCGAAGTAGCCGAGCAATGTAAAGCTCACGCCCCAGATCAGCGCGCCCGCGGCGTTGGCGACGAGAAATCGGCGATAGCCAAGACGGCTCATGCCCGCCAGACCCGGCATCACCGCGCGCAAGAACGCCGTGAATCGTCCGATAAAGACGTACGTCGCGCCGCGGCGGCGAAGCCCCTCCAAGGCACGATCGACGGCGGCTCGTCGACGACGAAACATTCGTAGCTCAATGAGGCGATCGCCGTATCGTTGCCCGACTTCGAAACCCACCGAGTCGCCGACGACGGCCGCGACGACGACGAGGGCGCACAACACCACGACGTTCACGTGACCCTGGCTCGCCACGACGCCGGCCACGATCACCGAGGTCTCTCCCGGCAGCACGAAGCCAATGAAGAGCGCCGCCTCACCAAAGACGAGCAACGCCACGAGCCCATAAACGAGTCCACTCGAGAGATGGTGAATCTTGTCGATGAGAAACGAAGCGACTGTGGCGTTTAGCACTTCTCCATTGTGGTGGATAAATCTTCACTGAGCGTGCCCCTTGCGCCGGAGACTTGATGAATTGTCTGAGGAGCCATAGAGAGGTGCCAACTCCCCAAAGCGCCGCGCTTTTCGTCCATGTCGAGAGCGACGTCTTCACTGCGGCGGCCGACTGTGGACGGCCTAGAGTCGTCGATATGAACGCAGACGAACTGTCCACCCTTACCGCCGATCCCATCCAAACCCTCGGCATGAGTTTCTACTTCGATCCTTTAACCGGCGAACGGGGCAAGGAGCACGGGCTCAACATCTTCGAGTACTACGGGCTCGGGCGCGCCGGCACGATGGGCGACGTCGACACCGACGCCGTGGTGGAGGCATTCACATTCTTCAATCGCCCGACGATCGATTTTCTTTGGACGAAAGCGAAGACCAAGGCCGATCCTGTAACGATCGCCGCCGACTACGTGCAAGCGGCCTACGCCTTCGCCGATCGCACTTTCGGGGGGATCGACGTCGCGGTGCTCGCCCGATTCGCCAGTGCCGCGCGCAAGGTCGTCGACGCCGCGCCCAGTGGCCAGTGCCCGCTGGTGGACGGTTACAAGAAGTTCCCCGCCCCCGCGAACCCGGTGCACGCGGCCTACCTCGGCACCATCTTTCTGCGTGAACTTCGAGGCGGCGTGCACATCCACGCGGTGGACGAGGCCGGGCTCGATACCGTGGCCGCGTGCTACCTCCAGGACCCGAGTGTCTTCACCATGCACGGCTACAGCGATGATGATGCGCCGACGATGAGCGACGAGCTGACGAACAAGAAGCGCCACGCCGAAGCGTTGACCGACGCGGCAATGGAGAAGTGCTTTGACGTACTAAGTGACGCCGAGCGTGACGCGCTCGCCACCGGCACGCGCGCGATGTTTGAAGCGCTCAAAGACCCGGTCGCCGTCGCTAGTTAATTTCGTGGCCCGTCGATTCGCGCTGCGCACCACGCGCGACCGACTGCTGAGCGCCCTCGTCGTCGGTGCCTTCATCGAGATCCTCTGGACGATCTACCTCGGGTGGCGCCTGCCCCGGCACTACGTCGCGCACCACTGGGACCTCGCCTGGGTGGGCCTCGACGTCGCGGAGATCTTGTTGCTGCTCGGATCGGCCTGGGCGGCGTGGCGCCGCAGAGCGATACTCATCCTTTTCGCCGTCGCCTCGGCGACGCTACTCCTGCTCGACGCGTGGTTCGACGTCACGACCGCGGGCCACGGTGACTTTCGAGTGAGCGTCGTGGTGTCGCTCTTGGTCGAGGTGCCCTCGGCGTTGGCGTTGCTGTGGATCGCCCGGCGCGCGACGCGACGACTTTTCATGACGCACTTTCGCGACGACGAACTGCGTTCGATGCCGGTGCGAAAGGTACCGCTGACGCCGCGCAGTGACTCTTAGTAGTGCGCGCCTTCGAGGTCGAGCAGATAGCGCTTGACCTCGTCGCCTCCGCCGTAGCCGCCAAGCCCAGTCGTGGACACCACACGGTGACACGGCACGAGGATCGGCCAGGGGTTCGCGTGATTGGCGTTGCCGACGGCGCGTGACGCCCGTGGGTGATCGACGCTTTGGGCGACCTCGCCGTAGGTGCGAACTTGTCCGTAGGGAATGTCTACGAGTGCGTCCCAGACGTCACGTTGAAACTCGGTAGCCTCCACTGTCGCGCGCGGCACGTCAAAGTTGCGTCGCTTGCCTTTGAAGTACTCCTCGAGCTGGGTCGCGGCGCGCTGCACCGCGCGCGGGGGCGTGCCCTTAGAGGCGCGGCGCCGATCGTAGGGCAGATGAATGGCCGTGATGGCCTCGGCCGTTCCTTCGACGCCCCACGGGCCGACCGGTGAGGGGACGTTGGTGACAAAAGTTTCCATGGACATGTTCTAGCCGGTGTACGGTCGGCCCGTGGAATCCCTGACGGTGGTGAGCGGCGACGTGAACCTTCAGGTCCGCCTCTTCGGGGAGGGCCCGACAATCTTGCTCTTGCACGGATGGCCGGACACGTCGGCGCTGTGGGCCGACGTCGTGCCCGAACTCGTGGCGGCGGGCTACCGGGTGGCGACGCCCGACCTGCGCGGCTGTGGGCGTAGCGACAAGCCGCTCGACGTCGCCAGCTACGCCATGCACCACCTGGTGGGTGACGTCGTCGCGATCATCGAGGCGCTGGGCGGGGAGAAGATCACCCTGGTGGGTCACGACTGGGGCGCCAGCCTCGCCTGGGTCGTCGCGGCGTACCGGCCCGACTTGATCGAGCGGCTGGTCGTCGTGTCGGTGGGCCATCCGACGTCGTTTCGCTCGGCCGGGCTCGAACAGCAGATGAAGAGTTGGTACACGCTGCTCTTCTTTCACGAAGGAGTCGGTGAGGCGTTCTTGCGCAAGAACGACTACGAGGTGCTGCGCCACTGGGCCGGACATCCGCGCGCCGACGACGTCATTGAAGAGCTCGAGCGTGACGGGCAGATGAGCGCGCATTTGAAGTGGTATCGCGCGAACCTGCCGCCCGAGTCGTTCGTCGTCGATCCGCCGGTCGTGCCGGCGATTGAGGTGCCGGTACTGGGCGTGTGGTCGAGTGGCGATCGTGCCTTGAGTGAACATCAGATGACCAACTCGGCGCCGTACTGCGCGAAGGGTTTCACTTACGTGCGCTTCCATGGCCAAGGACACTGGTTGCCACTCGAGGCATCGCACGAACTGAGCCAAGAGATCATCCGTTTCTGCGCAAGTGGTGACTTAAGTCCTTCGAAACATTGACGCGAGCCTGGTAGAACAAGGTAGTGAAAATTGCACTCTTTAGAGAGTCGCGTCCGGGTGAGACGCGCGTCGCCCTGACCCCCGACGCCGTCAAGGCCCTCGTGGGTGACGGCTGGCAGGTCGAGGTCGAGCGCGGCGCCGGCCAACTCGCGCACTACAGCGACGAGAGCTATCGCAGTGCGGGCGCGTCGATCGTCGAGGCGGCCTCGGGTGAGGTCAATCTGCGCGTCAACGCCCCCAGCCTGGACGAGGCGTCTCGCGTCGCTGAAGGCTCGCTGCACCTTTCGTTTCTCTCACCGCTCTTGCAAATAGACGTCGTGAAGGTCTTGAACGATCGCAAAGTCACGATACTTTCGTTCGACCTGTTGCCTCGGATCTCACGAGCGCAGTACATGGACGCGCTGTCGAGCCAAGCCACCGTGTCGGGGTACCGCGCCGCGCTCGCCGGGGCCGAACGGCTCGACCGTTTCTTTCCGCTCTTGACGACCGCCGCGGGCACCATTCGTCCGGCCAAGGTCCTCGTGATGGGCGTGGGCGTCGCGGGACTTCAGGCGATCTCCACCGCGAAGCGCCTTGGAGCCAAAGTGCGCGCCTACGACGTGCGCTCGGCCGCGAAGGAAGAGGCCGAGTCGGCCGGCGCGACTTTCGTGCAACTCGCTCTCACCGCTGACGCGGCGGGCGGGTACGCGCGCGAGTTGACCGACGAGGAGCGAACACAACAACAAGCAGCGCTGCTCGGCGAGGTTGCCGGGTCCGACGTCGTCATTACCACCGCCGCGGTGCCCGGTCGCAAGTCACCCATTCTGGTCACGACCGAAATGGTCGAAGCGATGGCTGAGGGATCGCTCATCATCGACATGGCCGCCGACGGTGGGGGCAACTGCGAACTGACCAAGGTCGGCGAGGTCATCGAGCATCAGGGCGTGCGCGTCGTGGGACTGGCGAATCCGCCGGCCGAGATGGGCACGCACGCGAGTTTCATGTACTCGAACAACGTCTTAAAGCTCTTCGCCCTCTTTGGCAGCCAGGGTGAGTTGCACCCCGACTGGAATGACGAAGTCGTCATTGGCGTCACCGTGGCCCGGGGGGGCGACGTGAATCACGCGCCCACCGCCGAGGCGCTGGGCGTCGCGCGCGTCGCCATTACTCCCGTAGCGAAGGAGGTCGTTGAGTGACCAACGTCCTGTTGCAGTACGCGACCGTCTTGGTGTTGAGCGCTTTCGTGGGCACCGAGATCATCTCCAAGGTGCCGAGCATTCTGCACACGCCGTTGATGAGTGGCTCGAACGCGATCCACGGCGTCATCCTCGTCGGCGCGATGCTGATCCTCGGCGCCGCCAACACCAATCTCGAAGAGGTGCTGGGCTTTCTCGCGTGCATCTTGGCGACGCTCAACGTCGTGGGTGGATTTGTCGTGACCGATCGGATGCTCGAGATGTTCAAGGGTCGCAAGCCCAAGGCGCCGGTGAGTAAATCCGACGAGGTCACTCCATGAGTCGTGAAACGCTGATTGACCTCATCTACCTCTTCTCGGCGACCACCTTCGTCTTGGCGCTCAAGGGTCTCGGAAGTCCCAGGCACGCTCGTCGGGGTAACGCGCTGGCGGCCTTTGGCATGTTGGTCGCGGTGGTGGCCACGTTCTTTAAGTTCGTCGACGGGCACGCACTGCGCCACGTGGGCCTAATCCTGCTCGCCATGTTTATTGGCACCGTCGTCGCGGTGCCGGTGGCGCGCTTTGTCAAGATGACCGCGATGCCCCAACTGGTGGCGATCTTTAACGGCGTGGGCGGCGGCGCCGCGTCACTCGTGTCAATAACAGAGTTCATTCACATCAAGTCCACTCACCCCGCGACCTACGTCGTCCTAGAGGTGCTGCTCGGCGTCTTGATCGGCACGGTCTCCTTCGCCGGGTCGGCCATTGCCTTCGCGAAACTTCAAGAGTTGATGACCGGGCGACCGGTGACCTACCCGGGCCAACAGATCATCAACGCCCTGGTGGGCGCGGTCGCGCTTGGATTGATCGTCACCATTTTGGTGAGCGGATCGACGGCGTTGCTCTGGACGTTGTTCGGCGTGGCCTTCATCTTGGGCGTCGCCTTTGTTTTGCCGATCGGCGGCGCCGACGTGCCGGTGTTGATCTCGCTACTCAACGCCTTCACCGGTCTCGCCGTGGCGGCGTCGGGCTTCACGCTCGGCTCGAACCTCTTGATCGTGGCCGGCATCCTGGTCGGCGCGTCGGGTATCTTGCTCACGCGTCTCATGAGTAAGGCCATGGGGCGCAGCCTCTCGAACGTGCTCTTCTCGGCCTTTGGCTCGAACGTGACGGCCAGCGCCGGGGGCGGCGTCGAAGGGCGCACCGTTCGCTCGGGTACGCCCGAAGACGTGGGCGTGCTGCTCAGTTACGCCAGCAAGGTCGTCATCATTCCTGGGTACGGCCTCGCGGTCGCTCAGGGCCAGCACGTGTTGCGCGAACTGGCTGAAGTGCTCGAATCTAGGGGCATCAAGGTCTTTTACGCCATCCACCCGGTCGCGGGACGCATGCCCGGGCACATGAACGTGCTGCTCGCCGAGGCCAACGTGCCCTACGAGGACCTCATCGAGATGGACGAGGCGAACTCCGAACTCCAGACCGCGGACGTGGCCCTGGTGGTGGGCGCCAACGACACCGTGAACCCGGCCGCCGGCGAACCCGGTTCGCCGATCTACGGCATGCCGATCATCCACGCCGATCTGGCCGAGAACGTCGTGTTCATGAAAAGGTCGATGCGTCCGGGCTTCGCGGGGATCGATAACGAACTGCTCTACAACCCCAAGACAATTCTCGTCTTCGGCGACGCTAAGGACACGTTGACCAAGTTGGTCGCGGTGGTGAAGGCGTCCTAGACCGGACTTACGCCGTCAGCCGGTCCAGTTCACTGCGCTGCGCTGCGTTCAACTCTGTCGCGGCAGCGGCGTTAGCGCGGATCTGCTCGGCGCTGGAGGCCCCGGCGATGACCGACGTCACTCGGGGATGATTCAAAAGCCACGAAAAAGCCAAGGAGAGAATCGGCACTTCGACGCGCTCGGCGTAGTTGAGCAGCGCCGTGACACGTTGTTGGAACTCCTCGCTCAACCAGTGCACGCTTCGTTCGGGCGACATCAGAGCGAGCCGCGTGCCCTCGGGAATCGGCTCGCCGGGACGGAACTTGCCCGTCAAGAGACCATTGGCGAGTGGGTAGAAGGGCAAGAAACTCATCTCGAGTTCGTCACAGACTGCGAGCACGCCGTCGTGCTCGGGGCTGCGCTCGAGCAGTGAAAACTGGTTTTGCACCGAGACAAAAGGGGGGCTGTCGCCAGCCGCGGTCTTGGCGTCACGAAGTTGCGCGACGGTGAAGTTCGAGCAGCCGATCTCTCGCACTTTGCCCTCACTGATCAGCTCGTGCAGTGCGCCCAGCGTTTCAGCGATCGGCACCTTGTCGTCGGGGTAGTGCAACTGATAAAGGTCGAGGTAGTCGGTGTTAAGGCGAGCGAGCGAGTCCTCACAGGCCGAGCGCACGTAGGCGGGACTCGCGCCAAAGCGCTGATCGTCAAGGGGCATGCCGAACTTCGTCGCGATCACGGCCTCGGCCCTTCTGTTGCCCAAGGCCTTGCCTAAAAAGCGTTCGGACTGGGTAGCGCCGTAGACGTCGGCGGTGTCAAAGAAGTTGACGCCGGCGTCGAGGGCGGCGTGCACGACGTTGGTCGCGCCGGCTTGATCGAGGCGGGCGCCGAAGTTATTGCAGCCCACACCCACCGTCGACACTCGTAGTGAGCCCAGTGCGCGCTTGTCCATTTCCGTCCTTTGTCCACCAGAGCATAGGCAAGGACGCGAAAGTTTGAAGAGCCGTGGCGACGCCCTCAACTACGATGAGTGAAAAGGAGGGTCCGTGAAGGTGAATGTTGATTTCGATCTCTGTACGTCGAATGCGGTCTGTATGGGTATTGCCCCGGAAGTCTTCGAAGTTCGAGAGGACGGCTTTCTCTACGTCATAAACGAGAATCCCGGCCCCGAGTTCGATGAGCGGTTGCGTCAGGCCGTGCAGGGCTGTCCGAACGGCGCCATCTCGATTGAGGAGTAGTCCATGAGCGGACCGCGGGTCCGGTTCGCGCCCTCACCCACGGGGTTTTTTCACGTGGGCTCGGCCCGTACCGCGCTCTTCAACTGGCTTCTCGCGCGCCAGGACCCCGATGGCGTCTTTATCTTGCGCATTGAAGACACCGACGCCGAGCGCAATCGCGAAGAGTGGGTCGAGGGCATTACCACAGCGATGGCCTGGCTCGGACTCGACCTCGACGAGGGCCCCTTTCGCCAGAGCGACAACGCCGCCGCGTACGAAAACGCTGCGCAACTGCTTCGACGAAGCGGCTACCTCTACTACTGCGACTGCTCGAGCGCGGCGCTTCAAGCCCGAAAGGCCCCCGGCGCGCCTCCGGGATACGACGGCTTCTGTCGTGATCGGGGAGTGGAACGCGGTCCGACGACGGCACTGCGCTTTCGCACGCCGCGCGAGGGCGTGACGACCGTGCACGATCTCGTTCGAGGCGACGTTGAGTTCGCCAACGCGCTAATTGAGGACTTCGTCGTAGTGAAGTCCTCGGGCGACGTGCTCTACGCGCTGGCCAACGTGACCGATGATCGACACGACCGCATCACTCACGTGATTCGAGGCGAAGAGCATCTCGCGAATTCGCCCAAGCAGATGATGCTATGGGAGGCGCTGAACCGCGCGACTGGCGATGAGGTGGCGCTGGCGCTCTATGCGCACTTGCCCCTCCTCGTCAATGAACAAAGAAAGAAACTCTCCAAACGCCGCGACCCCGTCGCCACCGAGTCCTACCGGGACCAGGGATATCTCGCCAGCGCCTTCGTCAACTACTTGGCGCTGCTGGGCTGGAGCCCGCGCGGGGACGAAGAGATCGTGCCGCTCGCCGCGCTCATTGAACAGTTTCGCCTCGAGGACGTCTCGCACTCGCCAGCCTTCTTTGACGTCAAGAAACTGACCCACTTGAACGGCGAGTACGTACGAGCACTAAGTGCGAGTGACTTCGTGCTGGCGAGTGCGCCATGGGTCTGTCCGTGGCGAAGCGACTGGCGTCCGAGCGATCGGGTCCCCTCGTGGCGAGAAGATCAGTTCAACGCGGCGCTCTACGCGCGCGTCGCTGCCCTGGTCCAAGAGCGGGTCGCCACGTTGAGTGAGATACCGGCCATGGTTGAGTTTTTCTTTCTCGACGAAGCGCCCGTCGACGAGGGGAGCTTCGCCAAAGTCATTGTGAACGACGCCGCGGGACCGACGATCTTGGCCGAAGCCATTCGTCGCTTTGAACTTCTCACTGCGTGGGACGCGCCGACCTTGCACGCGACGACGGTCGAGATCGGCGAGGGGCTCGGCCTCGCGTTGCGCAAGGCCCAGGCGCCAATTCGCTGTGCCGTGACCGGAACCCTGGTCGGACCGCCGCTCTTTGAATCGCTCGAACTGCTCGGGCGAGAAAAGACCATCCAGCGACTTCGCGCTGCCGCGGCGAAGTGCGCGTGATCTTTGGTCCGATCAAGCTCATACTTCGAATTCTGAGTGCGTTGATGACGCTGGTCGTGCTCTACTTCGCCATCACCTTCGTACAGATCTGGCTGCGCGGACACGAGCACTCGACGGCCAAGGCCCAGGCGATCCTCGTCTACGGCACGACGGAAAATAACGGCACTCCGTCGCCCGAGTTGACGGCGCGCCTCAACCAGGCGCTCACGCTCTACCGCGAGGGCCGCGCGCCATGGATTGCCGTGACCGGAGGTCGGCGACCCGGTGACGTCTACACCGAAGCGGGTGTGTCGTTGACGTACCTCGAAGACCACGGTGTGACGCCGTCACGCATCTTGGAAGGATCGGGCAACGACACGTGGCAGAACGTGGCGACGGTCCTGCCGCTACTAAAAAAACACGACCTCAAGACGGTCATCACCGTGACCGATCCCTTTCACGAGTACCGGGCCATGGCCATCGCGTCCGCGCAGGGTCTTACGCCGTATCCCTCGCCGGTACCGAACTCGCCCACGATTAAGCATTCGCTCTGGCGCTACTACCTCAAAGAGACGCTCGAAGTTGGCGTCGGACGCGTCGTTGGCTACGGACGACTCAGTTCGTGGACGACGACCGCGAGCAACGCCCACGTTCCGTCTGGCACGTAGTGGAGGCCTTCGATAAGATTGCCCAGCCCTTCGGGGGTGGTGTAATTGGCAACACAACTGGTTCTGGTCCAGTTATTCAGGGTTCGAGTCCTTGCCCCCGAGCGAATGAGTCGGAGATTGACTGCGTATTCGTTCATGGTCCCATCG
>PLBM01000102.1 GCA_003134515.1 Acidimicrobiaceae bacterium
GGTGGAGGCGGCCGCCATTGAAGAGAGCCACGTCGCGCCGTTGGCGTTGACGGGGAGTCCGGTGATCGGGGTGTTCCAAACGTTGTTGACCGGAAAGGCCGAACAATTGGTGCCTGGCAGCCTCGTGCCTGAGGTCGTCGTGCGGGGGTGGAGTGCCGCTCGCCGAGAAGTGGCTAGCGCCGCGTTCATTGGCGTGACGACACTCAACAATACGGTGAGCGTTGCGACGCCGGCGGCGACCATCGCCCACGAGGGGTTAGGGCGAGACATGGACGACGTTCAATGAGGTGGTCATCGACGCGAAAAGTCGAGCCATCTTCTTGGTGGGGGAAGAGATATCGACTTGGCAGGCATGACCGTGAACTGACGATACGCGATTTTGAATCTTGGTTCGTGACGTGCTCACCACCGGAGCGTACCAGTGTGGTGCGGGCTCGCTTATGGATATTCGCGCGGTGTGCCGTGGGGCGAACGCCTCCTCGAAGCTGCACGCGGTTGTGCCGAGGACCTGCCGGGACCTCGCACAATGTCGAATCTTCGTGCTGACACCGTCCTCTCGATCGGCGCGTCGCTGATGGCCAATTCAGGGCAAGATGTAGTGATGGGGGCGAAAGACAATTCTGGAGAAGGCATAGTCATGGAGGCGATCGATCGAGACGCGTTGCGTAGGAAATATCGCGCGGAGCGCGACAAGCGATTACGTCCTGACGCGAATGATCAGTACCTCGAAGCGACCGGACGGTTCGCCCACTTTCTCGATGATCCGTACGCGGAGCGCGTCGATCGTGAGCCCCTATTTGACGAAGTGACCGTCGCGGTTATCGGCGGTGGCTTCTCCGGTCTCGTCACGGGCGCTCGATTGAAAGAGGCTGGCGTCAGCGATGTTCGCCTCATTGAGGGCGGGGGCGACGTAGGAGGAGCGTGGTACTGGAATCGATATCCCGGGGCCATGTGCGACACCGCGGCAATGGTCTATCTGCCGTTGCTCGAAGAGACCGGTCACGTACCAACGATGAAGTACACCTACGCTCCAGAGATCCTTCATCACGCCCGACTGATTGCCCAGACGTTCGGACTTTACGACAACGCGCTCTTCTCGACGGAGGTCACTGAACTTCGCTGGGACGACGCGACTTCTCGTTGGATCATTCGCACAAATCGAGGTGACGAAATGCGAGCCAGGTTCGTCTCGATGGGCACGGGACCGTTGCATCGACCCAAGTTGCCCGGGATACCCGGCATCGAGCAGTTCGCTCGCCATAGTTTTCACACGAGTCGCTGGGACTATGACTACACCGGCGGAGACCCGAGTGGTGCCGCGATGGAGAAGTTGGCCGACAAGAGAGTGGGCATCATTGGCACCGGGGCTACCGCGGTCCAGTGCATTCCCTATTTGGCGCGAACGGCCCAGGAGCTCTACGTCTTTCAGCGCACGCCGTCGTCGATTGACGTGCGCAACAACCATCCGATCGACCCCGAGTGGTTCGCCGATCTCGAATCGGGTTGGCAAGGACGTTGGCTGATGAACTTCGCCATCCTGCAGAGTGGCGGATTCGCCGACGAGGATCTGGTGAAGGACGGTTGGACCGATATCTCACAGCGAATCCGCGACCGAGTCATCGCCGACGGTGGCGACCTCAGTCCGGCGTCGATGCGACGTGCCTACGAAGACAGCGACGACGAGAAGATGACCGAAATTCGCCTTCGGGTGGACGCCGTGGTGGGGGATCGTGAGACGGCAGAGGCGCTGAAGCCGTGGTATCGCCAGCTCTGTAAGCGTCCGTGTTTTCACGATGAGTATCTCCAGACGTACAACTTGCCGAACGTTCGCTTGGTCGATACGCGCGGACTTGGAGTGGAGCGGATCGACGAGACCGGCGTTTGGGTCGACGGGAGGCACTACGAGCTCGACTGTCTCATTTTCGCGTCGGGCTTTGAAGTTGGCACCGAGTACGAGCGACGTTCGGGTTTCGAGACGCTCGGCCGCGACGGGCTTTCGCTCTCGAATCACTGGGACGAAGGTATGCAAACGATGCACGGCATTCACGTGCACGGGTTCCCGAATTTGTTCATCGTGGGAGTGACGCAGGCAGCGAATCTCATTTCAAACGTCACTCAAAATCTCACTGAGGCCGCCACCACCATCGCCGCCATCGTGAGCCGGGCGCTCGCGACCGGCGTCGACGAGGTCGAGGTGAGCTCGGGGGCCGAGCAAGCGTGGATGAATTTGCTGGAGGGCACGAGTGAGACTTTTTTGGCAGATCCGGAGTGCACGCCGGGTTATTACAACAACGAGGGCGGACCAATGGGTAAGCGCGAGCAACTCTTCTCGAGTCGATATCCCGAAGGACCAGTCGCGTACTTCGCCTTCATCGACGCTTGGCGCAACGCGGGAACCTTCGATGGTCTCGAGTTTCGCCCACGATCTTCGTAACGCCGACTCGCCGCGACGGAATGATCTCGCGTGTGGGGTCGAGGGCATCACTGTTCAGCCAGGAATATTCACTACAACCGGGCTACGATGCCCAGGGTGACTGACATAATCTCAGACGCTGGCTCGGGCGCCCCTGTATTTGATCTCTTTGACCCCCGGTGGTCGAGCGACCCGTTCCCGCTATACGCCGGACTGCGGGCCCGGGCCCCGCTCCATCGAAACGAATTTGGTTTTTGGGTGGCCGCCCGTCACGCGGACTGTCTCGCGGTGCTACGCGACCGTGGAGCGAGCGTGGAGCGATCAAGCATGATGGACGAAGAGACGTCGAACGCCTTTGATGGTGGCCTAGACTCGGACGATCCCCGGGCCATCGCGGAGTTCGAGAACCGTTCGTTTCTCGTTCGAGACCCTCCTGATCACACTCGGTTGCGCGGTCTCGTGGCCAAGGCCTTCACTCCGAAGGTGGTCGAAGCGCTCCGTGGGCGAACCCAGGAGATTGTGGACGAACTGATCGACGTCGCGCTTGACGAGGGCACTATCGATCTGGTGGACCGATTCGCCTACCCGCTGCCGGTGCGCGTCATCTGCGAACTGCTAGGCGTACCCGTTCTCGACCAGGAAAGATTTAAAGTGTGGTCACACGCCCTCGCCCGAGGTCTCGACCCAAATTTCTTGCTTCCTTCGGAAGTGGTAGAGGCCAGTGCCCAGGCCCGTGAACAGTTCGCTGCTTATTTCTTCGAGTTGCTCGCCGAACGACGCCGTTCGCCAGGAGAGGACCTGTTGAGTCAACTCGTCGCCGCGGAGGATGGCGGCACGGTCTTGAGCGAAGCCGAATTGCTCTCGACGTGTATTTTGCTTCTGGTCGCCGGACACGAAACCACCGTCAATCTCATCGCGGGAGGGGCCCTCGCATTGCTCGAACACCCGAGCCAACTGGAGCGCTATCGACTCGACCCCGCGGTCGCGCGCAGTGGCGTGGAAGAGATGTTGCGATTCGTCTCGCCCGTCCAGTTGACTGGAAGGACCCTACTCCATGACATCGAACTCGGCGATGTGCACCTCAAGGCCGGTCAGTTCATCATGCTGCTTCTCGCGTCAGGGAATCGAGATCCGTTGGCGTTTAACGATCCCGACGAGTTTGACCTAGCGAGAACGCCCAATAACCACCTCGGATTCGGCTTTGGCATCCACCACTGCCTGGGCGCGCCGTTAGCTCGGATGGAGGCTGACGTGGCATTGTCCACCTTGGTTCGCCGGGCTCCGAGATTGGCGCTGGCGTCTGATGCCGTGACGTACAAGGCCAACGTCATCCTTCGAGGGATGGAGTCGATGCCGGTCTCTCTCGGGTCGTGATTTCTCGCACCCTTTTATATTGAGAGTGCGTCTCCGAGGCTGCGAAGAAATATGTCGCCGCTCGCGGCGGTGTCGTGTTCGTTCGTGCCCTTCACCATCGGTGTTGCTCGGGAACTTTCCAATGCATCTTGGCCACCCGGTCGGTACTGACGTAGCCGTTGTCAACGAACCATTGGGCAGAATCGTAAAGCGCGAACAGCGCAGGTCGAGATCGGTAACCAAGTTCACTCCGTGCTCTTGAGTCGTCGAAGGTCATGACCGTTCCGGCCATTTGGGCCGCTTCCAAGGGCACGCTCGGTTCACGACGAAGAAGGTTCCCTTCAATGAATTGCGACGCCCTTCCGGCGAGCAACGGGAAGATCGAAGGAAAGCGCCGCTGGGCCCGGGGGAGTCCGGTCACGTTCGACAACATGTCGAGTAGTTGGGCCATTGAGATGTTGTCGCCGCCACAAATATAACTTTGACCTTGGCAACCCTTCTCCAACGCCAAAAGGTGGCCCTCGGCAACGTCGTCGACGTGGGCTACGTTCATGGCTGTGTCGACATAGCCCGGTATTCGTCCCTTGAGATAGTCGAGTACCACTTTGCCCGAAGGGGTCGGGCGATGGTCGAAGGGACCGTGAGGCATGGTCGGCAACACGAGCACGACGGGCGCGCCTTGAGCGGCCAGTCGTAGCACCTCGTGCTCGGCCACGTACTTGGTCTGCTTGTAATTGCCAAACAGGTGCGAGAGATCGGCGACGTCATCTTCGTTTGACGGCCGCCCGGATTTCGTTTTCCACAGGCCGAGGGTGGCGACGCTCGACGTGTACACGATGCGTTCAACGCCAGACTCCGTCGCGGCTCTAATGACATTTTGACTGCCGTTCACGTTGATGGCGTAAAAGCTCGAAGGATCTTTCGGCCAGAACCCGAACTTGGCGGCTAAGTGAAAGCAGTAGCGCGCGCCCTTGAAGGCGCCCATTAGTTGCTTGGGGTCAGTTATATCTGCGTCATGACGCTCTACTTCGAGGCCGTCCAGATTTGGGGCCAAGGCGCCTGGCTCAAACAGCGCCACGACGTCAGCGCCACGACCTAATAAGGCGCGCGTCACGGCCGATCCGATGAATCCCGCGGCGCCGGTCACGACTACGCGGTCGCCCCGGGAAAGTTGGTAGGTCACGACGTGGCGATTGCCTTGCTCGAGGTGGTTCGCGTCCGCTTGAAGACACCTTTGGCCATGGTCACGCCAAACTCAATGAGCCAGCGACTGTTTCGCTCGGCGTCGCTCAAAAGTTCGTCCAAGGCAGTGACGAAGAGGTCGATCTCAGTCTCACCCGCGATCAAGGGTGGCAGTAGCTTGATCACGTTGACGTTGTCCGCCGCGACTTGGGTCAATATCTGGTAACGGTGAAAGAGTGGCACGACCAATGTTTGCGAGAACATGGCGGTGCGGGTGGCCTCAATCGCTCGCCAACGGCGCCGGGCGCCCGGCGAAATCGGCGGGCCAAAGACCACGCCGATCATCTGACCTTGGCCGCGAACGGAGTGTAAAAACTCGTGGCGAGTGGCCAGCTCCTCAAGTTTCGCTCGCCATAGTTCACCCATGGCCGCGGCGTGCTCAATGACCTGCTCGTCATCGAAGACCGACAATGTCGCCAGTCCCGCCACCATGGCCAACTGGTTACCCTTGAACGTCGTGGAGTGGACCAAAGCTCGGTCCATCGAGCTGTACACGCTGCGAAATATTTTGTCACTGGTTAAGGTCGCCCCGACCGGTATGTAACCTCCGGACAGCGCCTTGGAGACAGTGATGATGTCGGGGGTCAGACCGTAGTGCTCGTAAGCGAAGAACTTTCCCGTGCGGCCCAATCCAGTTTGCACCTCGTCGCAAATGAACAGGGCCCCGGCGTCGTGTACGGCCCGTTCCATCTCTCGCCAGCGCTCGGTGTCGAGTTCGTAGACACCCTTTCCCTGAATGGGCTCGGCGATAAAGGCGGCGACGTCGCCGTGGTGGAGCTCTCTTCGCAACGAATCGAGATCGCCGAAGGGAATCTCAGTGGCACCGGGCAGCAGCGGACCAAATCCTTTTTTAAACCCACTGGACCCGTTGAGGGCGAGCGCGCCGGTGGTGAGCCCGTGATAGGCGTGGGCGTGATAGCAAATCTTGCTACGGCCGGTTCGCGCCCTCGAGAACTTTATGGCGGCTTCCACGGCCTCGGCACCAGAGTTGCAGAAAAATACCCGCTCGATGCCGACGTGACTGCGCGTCACCAACTGTTCGGCCAACAGCCCGGGCAACAACGCACAGTCCATCTGGACCATGTTGGGCAGATCTGCCTCGATTGCTTGGCGCAGTGCATCCTTTATCACTGGGTGGCTTCGACCTAGGGCGAAGACCCCAAAACCACTTAACAGATCCAGGTATCGTTTGCCTTCGTCGTCGTAGAGGTAGCAACCTTCACCGCGTTCGTAGAAGCGATCAAAGCCGAGCGTTTTTACCACTTTGGCCAACTGGGGATTGAGGTACTTCTCGTGCAGTTGGAAATTCTCGCCACGGCGAAGATCCATCAACTCCGTAAGGTTAAAAGGCACGGCTCTCCTTTGACGGCTCTCCTTAATCTAGGCCCGGGTGCATATTGCACGAAATCGTCGAGCGCCCAGTAGATCTTTTTTGGCGCATTTAGTACGTGGTGAAGTGGGCGCCCTTGTGACTGGAGTTAGTGAACGAGCGGTCGACGACGTCGCGCGGACACGCGCTCCCTCGAGCGGGTAGTTTGAATTGATTGGCACAAATCAATCAAGGAGTTGGTATGTCTACTCATCCATTGGAAACCGCCATTGCCTCTACGCGAAGCGTGCTTTCGGGGGTGACAAAATCTCAACTCACCGATGCCACGCCATGCAAGGAGTGGAGCGTCAGCCAACTAATCAATCACATCGTCGGGGGCCAGTACTTTTTCGCTTCGGCCGTGAAGGGTGAGAGCGTTGATGGGGAGGCGCCCGATTTTTCGGCGGGCGACTTTCTGGGTGCGTTCGACACCGGCTCGAAGCTTTGTCTGGAAGCGTTCGCGGGCGACGGGGCCATGGACAAGATGATTACCCTACCCTTCGGTGACATGCCCGGGTCGGCCTTTGTGGGGCTGGCGGCGACGGACACCTTCACGCACGGCTGGGATCTCGCCAAAGCTACCGGTCAGAGCACTGATCTCTCGCCTGAACTCGCGGAGCAATTGCTCACCGGTGCACAGAAGTCCATTTCCCCTGCATTTCGTAATGACGAGGGAAACCCCTTTGGTCCCGAGAAGGTCGCGCAGGCCGGCGCGAGTCAGGCGANNGATCAGCTCGCCGCGTTTCTCGGTCGTCAAGTCTAAGAGTTCGCCCCACGCCAATCGGCAGCGTCATCATTTCATTGAGTTGCTGGAACTTTCTTGGTACTGAGCCGGGTGAGCGACCCTCGTTCGGTTACTGTCCGCGTTGGTTCGATGGCCCGAACAGCGGTTGTACGGAAGCCGTGTGCCAATCGGTTCGAGGGCAGGTGAACCGGTCGTAGAAGGCTTCAATGATTGCGTCGTAGTTCACTCGCCAGCCCACGAAGTCGTTCCAGGCCGCGTCGCGATTGGCGACAATTGGCACGCCGCTACGTTCGAGACGTTGAATGACCAAGTCGAACTCTTCGCGGGTGATGGAGATTGGAACGGAGCGATGAAGATCCACCGGATAGGGAATGCGAAAGTAGTCGGCCAGCCTTCGAAGTGTGAGCCACCCGGCGCGAATGCACAGTCCGGCCGTGGGTGACGGGGCGACGTCGACGGCGGCGTTGAAGAGTGCCGCGGCGTCGAGCACGGTGGCCGCGGATCCGACCCAGGTCTGATCGGGATTCGGTGATCGGTAGAAGTTGAGGATTGGGAGTGTGGAGTGCGTTTCGCCAACTTCAATGAACCACTGCTCCCACTCTCGCCATATCTCATCGAGCCGGTCGTAGGACTCGACGCTTTGGGCGATCTCGAGCACGCCCCACGGAGTTGCCGGAATGCCCGCACGAACGGTGAGTCGTGAGACGGAGAACTCACGGCGTTGGAAGGCTCCGTACAGTGCCGGGATGAAGGCGATGAGCAGAGCCAACAATGTCAGCCCAACGCCGGCGGCAACATACTCAAGCACCGTGAGGGCGCCACCGTGAGCGGCGGTGGTGCCAAGCGTGAAAAGAGACGACCCTGACATCTCGAAGGCGAGCGAGAGATTTGGTGCGCCAGCTGCGACGAAGCCCAGAGCAAAGGCCACCAAGCTGAGTGCCAGCCAAGTGGCCTGATACGCCAACAAGACCATCGACGCGTAGAGCGACATAATTCGATCTCTGACGGGGTAAGACTTGCTTGAACGCGCCAGTGCATGGAATACGACGCCCACCGCCTTGGCGATGAATCGGCTGAGGCGAACGTTCGCCGCCCGGGGGAGAAGGAAAGTGCGAATGGCGGCGTCCAACACCAGCATTTCAAGAAGTAGGCCGAAGAGCCCCGCGAGTACGCGGATCCAAACGTTCATATCAATGAGCTCCGGTCACGAGTGAGAGAGGCCGCGATGGTGTGGCGTAGATGCGAATGATTGAATGCGCGGGTCGCCGTGGCGGTGTCAAGAATTTGCAGTATAGACCTCAGTGACTTTACGCCATTGATGGCACTACCTTCGCGGTGCGAACGAGGCCTCCTTACATTGAATAAATTGAGTCCCGCCACCCAAGTCCACCGATTCGCCACTAAAATGCTGAGAACGTATCGCGGACATTGACGATGCTTTGGCATCTGGCTGTTGATATCCGAAGGTAATTGAAATGGCGGCCGTGTGACGAATGAATTCAATGAACCTCGAGGGGCCCCTGATGGTCAAAGTGCACTGGGGCCACGTCAACTGCAGCCCTTGAATATCGCTCGTTTGGGAGAGTCGCGCTTGAGGGGCATTCCGACTCAAGAAACCCTCGAGACCATATTCCCACCAATATCGGATTACGCGTTTTTATCCGACTGCGAGAACAGTTGTCTCGTTGCGCCTAACGGGACCGTGGAGTGGTTCTGTATTCCCAAGCCGCACGATCCGAGCGTTTTTGGCACGATGCTCGACCGTTCAGCCGGGTCGTTCCGTCTGGCGCCCGTCGACAGTGCCGTTCCCGCGCACCGTCAGTACGTGCCCGGTACCATGGTGCTCGCGACCACGTGGCAGACCCGTAGCGGATGGCTCATTGTCAACGACTTCTTGGCCATCGCGCCCTGGTATCGAACGGGGGACCGCTCCAATCACCACCGTCGCACGCCCGGTGACTCTGACGCCAAGCACGTACTGGTGCGTACGGCGACATGCCTTCACGGCAACGTGGACGTCCTGCTCAACTGCGAGCCGTCGTTTGACTACGGTCGGGTGGACGCGCAGTGGGAGTACGAAGGTACCTCGTATGACAAGGTCACGTCTACTAACCAGGACTTTACGAAACTTACCTTGACCGGGGATATGAGGTTTGGCATCGAGGGCCGAGCGGTGCGCGCCCGGCACCGTTTGACCGAAGGCGAGTCGTCGTTCGTCGTCTTGAGCTGGTCCGACGCGCCGGCGCCGTCGAACCGAGCGGAGGTTGATACCTGTCGCGCCGAGACCAGTCGCTTCTGGCGAGATTGGATCGACGGCGGCCGATTCCCCGATCACCCGTGGCGCGAGTATCTCCAGCGAAGCGCGCTCACTCTTAAAGGACTCACTTATGCGCCGACGGGAGCGCTGCTGGCCGCGCCCACGACCTCACTGCCCGAGACGTTGGGCGGGGGACGAAACTGGGACTATCGCTTCACCTGGATCCGCGACGCGGCCTTCACGCTGCGCGAGCTACACGCCCTCGGGTTTGATACCGAGGCGGATGATTTCCTCGCGTTTCTCGGCGATGTGCTCGAACCTCAAGTGAGCCACGTGAAGGGCGCTAAGAACGTGCGCGGGGACCTTCAAGTCCTATATCCGGTGGACGGGGTTGGCACTCCCACTGAGGTTGAGCTTGATCATCTCACGGGCTACGGCGGGAGCCGACCGGTGCGGGTGGGCAACGCCGCCTTTAACCAAGTCCAGTTTGACATTCTTGGCGCCATTGTCGACTGCGTGTTTGAACACACCCGCTCACGAGACTCATTGAGTGAACGGTCATGGCGGATCGTCGTGCAAGCGGTGGAAGCGGCACTTCAATGTTGGAAGGGCCCCGATCGCGGCATCTGGGAAGTGCGAGGGGAGCCACAGAACTTCACTTTCTCCAAAGTCATGTGTTGGGTCGCGGCGGACCGGGGCGCACGCCTCGCGGCGTTGCGGGGCGAAAAGGACCGAGCCGACCGTTGGTGGAAGGGCGCCAAAGAGATTCACGCCGACGTGTGCGCCAAGGGGTTGGGCGAACAGGGCTACTTCACGCAGTCCTATGAATCGAGTGAGCTCGACGCGTCACTACTGCTGTTGCCGCTGCTGGGATTTCTGCCACCAAACGATGAGCGGATTCGCAAAACCGTCATGGCGATCGCCGATAATCTGAGCGACGGCGCGTTCGTCTATCGTTACCGACCCGAAACCACTGACGACGGCATTAGCGGTCCCAACGAGGGCAGCTTTACGGTCTGTTCGTTCTGGCTCGTCTCGGCGCTGGTCGAAATTGGCGAACTCGATCGCGCACGAACCCAGTGCGAGAAGTTGATTGGCGCGTCGAGCAATCTGGGACTCTTTGGCGAAGAGCTCGATCCCTCGACGGCTCGACACTTGGGAAACTTCCCGCAAGCGCTCACACATCTCTCGCTGATCAACGCGGTTCTGCACGTCATTGAAGCGGACCAACGATTAAACGAAGCAGTCATCGGTCCGGCCGGGTCTCCGAATTGGTGGGGCGGGGCAGGAAATGGCGATCGTACGACTACGATTACCTGACGAGCGGGCGGGCACTTCTCCTTTCGCTCCGTTGTAGGGCCCTCACAACGTCGGGCGAGGACCATTAGTTCTTGATCAGGTAGCAACCATGTCAAAACCAGTCGCGAATCGTGTGAGACCGGTGCCGGCTCAAGGCCTGATATCCAATCGTGAATCGGAAAGAGCGGACTTAGTTGTCGTCGCGAACCGGTTGCCGGTCCAACACTCGTCGTCGAACGGAAGTGAAGGTTGGCGCCCGAGCCCGGGCGGATTAGTTTCGGCGCTCACGGCGGTTTTGCAAAGCCGTAATGGTCTGTGGATCGGTTGGTCGGGGACCTCGGAGCATCAAGACGCTCCATTGACCTTTGAGGGAATACGGCTGAAAGCGGTCAACTTCAGCAAGGCCGAGTTCGACGACTTCTACCTCGGATTCTCCAACGCGACGCTCTGGCCCCTCTACCACGACGCCATTCGCGCACCCACCTTTCACCGAGCGTGGTGGCAGACGTACTCCAACATCAATATGCGTTACGCCATCGCCGCCGCCGAATCGGTGGCGCCGGGTGGTTCGGTGTGGATTCACGACTATCAACTTCAACTCGTCCCACAGATGCTTCGCCAATTACGCCCGGACGTGCGCATTGGATTCTTTCTGCACATCCCCTTTCCACCGATTGAGCTGTTCATGCAGTTGCCGTGGCGACGTGAAATATTGGCCGGCCTGCTCGGTTCCGACCTGATCGGTTTTCAAGTTCGTCAAGCCGCGTCGAACTTTTCGCGGATGGCGAGGCGTCAGTCGTCCGCGACGGGTACTGACTCGTCCCTGGATTTTCACGGACGCGTCATTCGTGTCGGGGCGTTTCCCATCTCCGTTGACTGTGAACAGATCGTCGCACTGGCCAACGATCCAACGATTCGAGCGCGAGCCAGGGAGATCAGAAAAGATTTGGGCGACCCGGAGTTGGTACTTCTCGGCGTCGATCGACTGGACTACACCAAGGGCATCCAACAGAGAATCAAGGCCGTCTCCGAGCTTTTCCAGGACGGTTCGCTCAGTGCGGATAAGCACATCATGGTCCAAGTGGCCGTGCCCAGTCGAGAGACTGACGCGCACTATGACCTGGAGCGTCACAGTCTCGAGCAGATCGTGAGCGAGGTGAATGGCGAACACGGCCTCGTCGGACGGCCCACCATCAACTATCTTCACCAAAACCTGCCCTTTGAAGAGTTGGTGGCCCTCTATTTGGCGGCCGACATCATGATCGTGACGCCGTTTCGAGACGGGATGAATTTGGTGGCTAAGGAATACGTGATGTGTCGCACCGACTTGACGGGACGGCTCGTGCTGAGCGAATTCGCCGGCGCGGCCGCGGAGCTCGGCGGCGCGTTCATGGTGAATCCCCACGATCTCGAGGGAATCAAGGAGGCGATTCGACTCGCCATCATCGTGGGTCCCAAGGAAGAGAAGGACCGGATGTCACGTATGCGCCGAAAGATCGTTCGCCGCAACGTCTACGACTGGGCCGAGTCATTCTTGGCGGCCCTTCAGCAGACCGGTTCGTAACCAACTCGGGTTCACCCTGTTGGTGAACCCGGTATTTCGCGAGTTGTCGAGCGCTGATCTAGAGTTCGTCGATCAGGTCCGCGATTGAATCCACCACTCGCGTGGGTTGATAGGAGAAGCGACCTATCTCCTCACGTTGGGCGACGCCGGACAAGACCAAAATAGTCTCGATACCGGCTTCAGTTCCCGCGAGAATGTCGGTATCCATCCGATCGCC
This sequence comes from Acidimicrobiaceae bacterium, assembly GCA_003134515.1. Classification (GTDB taxonomy): domain Bacteria; phylum Actinomycetota; class Acidimicrobiia; order Acidimicrobiales; family RAAP-2; genus RAAP-2. Next base: position 12,460 of record PLBM01000102.1, read on the forward strand.
AATCATGACGGTCGTCTTGGAGTGAGCGTCAAGTATCTTCAACGCGTCGCGGATCATGACGGGATTGGGTTTGCCGACAAAGTAAGGTGTAACACCCGTGGCACTCTCGATCAGGGCCGCCAGCGCGCCACACCCGGGGAGCGATCCCGCAGAGGTGGTACCGGTCGTCTCGGGATTGGTGGCCACGAAGGAGCTTCCCGCGTCAATGAGCCTGATCGCGGTGGTGATGTCGTCAAAGGAGTAGTGCCAGGTCTCACCGAGTACGACGTAGTCGGGGCTCGTCAAGCTTTCGTGGTAGCCAATGTCGTTGATCGCCTCGTGAAGGCTGGTCTCGCCAATGACGAACGCGCAGCCCTTTGGGCGTTGATCTTGGACGAATTGCGCGGTCGCCAGGGCGGACGTCCAGAGCTGCTCTTCGCCGACCATGACGCCTAGCGCCGACAGTTTGGCGCACAACTCGCGGGGCGTGAACAAGGAGTTATTCGTGAGCACGAGAAACGGTAGTTTCGCCGATCGAAGGCGGTCTAAGAATCGGTCCGCACCAGGAACCATGCGACCGTTATTGATGAGCACTCCGTCCATATCGCAGAGCCAATTGGTAGCGGTGGTCACAACTTCCATACTCTCCATTTGATCGTGGCGCAGGCGGATGGCAACTTCTTGGGGAAACCGACGGTTCCAAACTTACCGCTCTCTTGCATATCCCCGTGCAGTGAACGTGAAAGATGACACGTACACTGTGTTCCTCATACGAATGCGAGGTTGATTTGCCTGCCGTGATGCCCGAAAAATTGACTGATCTCCCTCACCTTGACGCCGTCAACGCCAGCGGGAGTGGTGAGCGCTCGGTTAAGTCAGTGACAACCGCGCCAACTGGTCTGGAGGGCGAAGGTTTCCCCGTTCGACGGGCCTTCGCCGGACTCTCGATGCAGGAACTCGATCCCTTTGTCCACATGGATCAGATGGGTGAGGTGGACTACGCCCCCGGTGAACCCAAGGGAACGCCGTGGCACCCACACCGGGGCTTTGAAACCGTGACCTACATGATCGACGGGACGTTTCAACATCAAGACTCGAACGGAGGCGGCGGGCTGATTACGAACGGTTCCACGCAGTGGATGACCGCCGGCAAGGGGATACTGCACATCGAGACGCCGCCCGAGGATCTTGTGGTGTCTGGCGGACTTTTCCACGGCATTCAACTTTGGGTCAACTTGCCCGCGAAAGAAAAGATGATCGCCCCGGCGTATCAAGGGCTTGAAGCCGATGACGTGGTGTTGGTCTCTTCACCCGACGGCGAATCGCTAGTGCGCGTCATTGCGGGCGATGTCGGGGGACATCGTGGTCCAGGCTCCACTCACACACCCATGGCCATGACGCACGTCTCGCTCTCACCCGGAGCGCAATTGGATCTGCCGTGGAAACCCACGTTCAATGCCCTCGTCTACGTGTTAGCCGGCTCTGGCTCAGTAGGAAGTGAACGACGTCCCGTGAGATCCGGCCAACTGATTGCCTTCGGTGGGGGTGAGTGGTTGCGTGTACAAGCCGATGATCGCCAAGATTCGCGGACGGTTCACTTGGAACTCCTCGTCTTGGGCGGCCAGCCGATTGGTGAACACGTCGAACACTACGGGCCCTTTGTCATGAATTCCCGAGCCGAGATCGTTCAGGCCCTCGAGGACTTCCAGGCCGGTCGACTGGGCACCGTGCCAGCCAACGCCTTGATGCCGCACGTCCCTGATCCCCATTCGCTGAGAGTTGAGAATACCGGAATCTAGGTCGTCAAAGGGGCCAAGGAATAACTCGAGGCGTGATGGACCTTGATTTTCGCTGGAAAAGTCAGTGCGTAGTGTGGGGGGCAACGAGCCGTTATAAGTCGCGTTGAAAGGAAGGACTGTGGAAGACGAAACCATTTTCGAGCGAATCGAGAGACTTTCGAATGAAGAACAACAGCTCGAGGAGTCGCATCACGGTCAGGCTCTCTCGGATTCACAACTTGTTCGGCTCAAGGCTGTAGAAGTCGAGTTGGATCAGTGCTACGACTTATTGCGTCAGCGGAGAGCTCGGCGAACCGCGGGACTCGACCCCAATCAGGCCACTGTTCGCCCGGGTGGCGTGGTCGAGAACTACCTGCAGTAATGGGACATTGAGTTTTATCACTGTTGCGGGCTTCACGACGGCGTCGCGACGGTCCGTCTTGGTAATGATTGCGCGATCGTTTCGTTTGTAGGATGAGCGCGTGAATCTGGAACTGCGAGATCGTGTTTTTCTCATCACTGGTGGCAGCGACGGGCTCGGACTCGGGCTCGCTCGAAAGTTGGTTGAAGAGGGCGCGCGCGTCGCGGTGTGTGGACGTGACCGAGCACGATTAGGGCGAGCTCAAACACTCCTTGGTGACGATGCATTGTGTTTTCAAGCGGACGTGACCAAAACGTCGGAATTGGATGCGTTCATCGATGAGACGTTTTCGCGCTTTGGTTCCTTGGACGGAGCCGTGAACAACGCCGGGCGCAGCGCGGGCAGTTCAATTGCTGACTCTGACGACGAGGCGTGGCGCCAGGACTACGAACTAAAGGTGATCCCGACGCTGCACCTGTCGCGTCGGGTGTTGGGGGCGTTAGCGGAAACCGGTGGATCGATTATCAACGTGTTGGCGATCTTGGCGCGCGCGCCAGGAGCGAATTCGACTCCAACGGCGGCATCGCGTGCGGCGGGACTGGCCCTCACCAAAGCCTTGGCTCACGAAATGGGTCCTCGCGGCGTGCGCGTGAACGCAATATTGATTGGTCTTATTGAATCCGATCAATGGGTGCGCCGAGCAAAAGGCGCTGGCGTCGATCTACAGGAGTTTTACGCGAACATGGTCAAAGGTTCGAAGATTCCACTCGGACGAATCGGCAGAGCCGAAGAGTTCGCCGACCTCGCAGCGTTTCTCTTGTCGCCGCGGGCGAGTTACATTACTGGCGTGGGCGTCAGCATCGACGGGGGACTGTCGCCCGTCATCTAAGGCTGAACTAGTGGCGTCATGAGCGCACGCCGGTCAGTACGGGATGCCCACCTCGTGGTCCCCGTGAGGTTACCCCGGAGGACGACGTCGAATCAGCGGTGACCCACTCGATCTAGTTCACCGAGGATCTCGCGAACTTTTACCACGACGTCACTGGCTGTGGCGTAGGGCCGGAGTCGTGCGCCGGCACGTCCGTGAAGATGCGCCGCCAGCGCCGCAGCGTTGAGGGGGTCGTGGCCTCGAGCGACCGTTCCAGCGATAAGCCCCGCCAGGACGTCGCCACTGCCCGCGGTCGCCAAGGCGGCGGTTCCAGAATTGACTACGCGCAGCGCCCCGGCGGCATTCGCGATGACGGTGGTCGGACCCTTTAACAAGACGATGCATTGGGTTGCTCGAGCGAGTTCTCTCACGGCGTCGAATCGCTTTAATCCCAGGGGCTGGCCGGTGAGGCGGACGAATTCTCCTTCATGAGGGGTGAGTATCCATGAGCCGTTTCTTGGTGACAGTTTGTCAATCGATGCTCGGTCGAGTCCGTCGGCGTCGAGTACCACGGGAACCTGCACGTTCGCCATTCGCTCTCGCAACCAGGTCCAAGCGGAAGGTCCGAGACCGGGTCCCGCGACGACGGCTCGACAACGAGGGTCTACCTCGAGATCTGTCGTGTGAACCACTTCAGGCGGCAAGCGAACGAGCGCTGACACGTCGCCCCGACTGGCGAGGCGAATCATTGACGCGCCGCCGGCGAGGGCACCGCGCAGCACCAATTCGGCGGCCCCGGGCATCAGCGTCGACCCGGCAAAGGCTTGCAAGGCATGAATCCATTTGTGATCATGTGGGCCGAGGCGAATGAGCGAACCGAGGTCGTGATCATTGACCAGACCGTCCTCAAAGCTGTTCACGATACCCAATCCCGCGAAGCGGATATCGCCGACATATTCGGTCGAGGGGCCATCGAGGTGAGCGGGCTTGATCGCGCCGAGGGCGAGCGTGGCGTCGGCGATCATCGGTTCACCGAGCACGGCGCCAGAGTCCGTATCAACCCCGGAGGGAAGATCGACGGCCAGGACCAACGTGCCGGAGGTCACCTTAGGAGCAATGAAAGGTCGTGAACAGCCGGTGCCGAAGGCAGCGTCGATCACCAGATCGTGCCCGTGAAGCAGGGCCGGGGCTCGGTCCCACTCGACAATTTCGACCCGGGCACCGCGCGACTTCAGCCATCGACTTGCGACTCGTCCGTCAGCGCCGTTCAGGCCGGGCCCCACGAGGACGGCCACCCGAGCGCCGTAACAAGAGCGCAGCAGTCGTTTCGCCTCGAGACCCACGGCGATGCCCGCGGATTCCACCAACGCGTCGACCCCGACTTCTGCGGCGGCGGCGGCGTCAGCTTCGCGCATGGCGGCGTACGTCAGTATGGGGATCATTCGCCGTCTCGAATCATGGTCGCCGTGACCCTCACCTTACTGTCGCCGGTCTCAGCTCGTCAGAGGAGCATCGCGTGACGTCGTTGACTGGTGGGCCAACGCATTGCCTCGTGGTGTGACGTCAACTTGGCCGCGCGCAGCACAACGCCCCGCCCAATATTGGGCGGGGCGTTGTGCCTTAGCGGATTGGCGTTACTTCAACCAACTCGGAATCGGGTTGATGATGAAGTGCGAGGTAACCGTGATTGGTGACGACTTCGTACCCCCAGTGGTGAACACGGTGTGGCTCAACTCGAGGGCCTTGAATGGTACCTTTCCACCGTTATAGGCGATGATGGCGATGGCGCCGCCCTGCATGCCCTGGTGATTGGTTTTCGAGTACTTCAAAGGCGTAATCGAGGGCGTGGCGAACGTTGTCGACAACATTGACTTTACAATGCCCGCTCGAGTCACGTTCTTACCTTCAGCTTTGAGCGCCTCGACGAACGCCACAGCCCAGCCAGCGCCGTAGAACTCGTTACCGGTCAACGGCGACGTTGCCGTGAGGCCGGGGAAGTACGACGCGTCAGCCGTATCGGCGCGCAGTACCTTGCGCACCCACGGGACCCAAGGGTCAGAGGTGGTGGTGATCTCGGGGAAGTAGTCGGTCGTGATCGCCGATGCTTCACTCGCGTTGTTCACCAGGTCGGGCGCCGAACCCACCGAAGAGATGATCCACTTCGGCGAGTACCCAAAGGCCTTCGCTATCGTTAAGAACCCATTGGTGAAGCCCGGCACCGCGTCGAGCACGACCACTTGGACGCCGTTCTTCTGAAGCGTGCCGATGTCGGCAATGAGGTCAGCGGACGAGCCGGTGATGCCGTCGGCTGCGTTGTAGGTCAGGGTGTTGGCCGGGAGAAGGTTGAGGCCTCCGTCTTGTAGACCGAGCAATCCGTTAGTCCCGAAGTCGTCATTCTGTCCGATGAAGCCAATCGTCTGGCCGACGTCGTTGGCCTTGATGTACTTGGCGAAAATCTTGCCCTCGGCGACGTAGCTGGGTTGATAGCCAAAGAGACTGGGATACTTTGAAGGCTGGTTCCAGTCAATCGAACCGGAGTTGACGAATAACTGAGGTACGCCATTGGTCTTCAGGTAGCTAAGAACGCTATCTTGGGCCGCCGTACCGAGTGAGCCGACCGTCGCAAAAACGTGATCTTGCGCGACAAGAACCTGGGTTTGGCTGAGCGTGGTGACGCTGGCGCCCGCCGTGCAACCGAGACCGTACGCCGCAAGGTTGTAGCAGTCGTCAAGGCGAATGAACTTAATCTTGCGCCCGTTGACACCGCCATGCTTGTTGACCCACGTAAAGACGGCGTTCGCGGCGGCCGAAACCGGGGCGTAAGTCGCCGCCAGACCCGAGAGCGGTACCGTGGCGCCGATCGTGATGCTGTTAGCGGTCACGCCGGGCGTGGAGTTGGCAGCGTTGGCGCTGCCAGTAAGTAGACCCGTTGACACCATTCCGAGCGCAAGCGCCGAAACGGAGAGCAACGTCATTGTGCGTCGTAAACGACCTTTAAACATTGAATTCTCCCTGTGTGAATTTTGAGTTACAACTTCATGCCTAATGTACTTCTTTCGCGGCGGGGGCGAGGGGTCGGGCTCGAAAGAGTCGGCGAAGCGGAGTTTTCAGGCTGACGATGCCTCGGGGGGCGAAGAGCATTGTCACGATGAGTAGGACGCTAAAGATCATGCCCTGCATATTCGCGCCCACGTTAGAAGTCGGGTTGACGCCGGTGAGTGAGTTCACATGGGCCACCAGATTGGTGCTGAAGGAGTAGATGATGCCGCCGATTACGGCTCCACTGAGGGTACCGATTCCGCCCAGGACCATCAGCGTTAAGAGAGTGATGGACAGTCCGATGGGGAAGGTCTCTGGTCGAACTGAGGCCTGCAAGAGCGAGTAGAGGGCCCCGCCAATCCCCGCAAAGGCCGCCGAAACGACGAAGGCCGAGGTCCTCGCGCGTGCCAGGTTGACGCCCATCAACTCCGCGGCGACGTCGTTATCGCGCACTAGGCGCATGGCGCGACCCGTGCGGCTATGAAAGAGATTGGCCATGAAGAAGAACATTACGCCGGCAACCACCACGGCGAGATCGGCGCTCCACTGCGCATTGGCGTTAATGGCGGCGTAGGGGCCGCTGAAGAGATGCAAAAACCACTTAGGGGTCACGAGAGAGTTAAAGAACAGCCCACCTTCGCCGCCAGTCACTGACGAGAAGTTCTGGGCGAGTGGAGTCACGGCCGCCGAAAAGGCCAAGGTCATGCCCGCGAGGTACGGACCGCGAAGCCGAGTGGAGGGAATCGCGATGATCAGCCCGCTGATGCCCCCCACCACGAGGGCCAAGATCAAAGTAAAAACGAGCGGCGTCGAAGTGTGGTGGTGCGCCCAGATTCCCGCTGCGTACGCGCCCACCGCCATGAAGCCCGAGTTGCCCAGCGAGATCTGGCCGCTCCAGCCGGTCAGCCAACTCAGTCCCAAGACGACGATGGCGATGGCCGCGCCTCCGGCGAGTTGCGAGTCGGCCACTGGCGGCAAGAAAAACGTGATGACCAGTGTCAGTACCGTCAATGACAACATTCCGATGAAACGCGAGTGCGTCGTCTCTTGAGTTCTCAGCGAGCGCCACCAGTCCATTACACCCTCCGAATGGTGTTCTTGGTAAAGAGACCCTGGGGGCGAATCATGAGCGCGATAACCAAAATAATGATGCCGCCCAGCGGCGCAACGTCGGGCGACCAGTAGGCCACAATGAACTGTTCGGTGAGTCCAATGATGAGTCCACCCGCGACCGCGCCGAGTGGCGATTCCAGTCCGCCCACGGCGGCGGCGATGAAACTCGCGACAAAGATTCCGTCCATGTTGGCGGGAAAGAGTCCAAAGTTCCCCGACGCGATGATGACCGCGGCGATGGCCCCAACGCCTGCTGACAAGGTCCAGCCAATGGTTAGCATTCGGCTCACTCGCACACCGAGCAACCGAGAAACTTCCGGGGCGAGAGCGGACGCGCGAAGTTGAAGACCTAATTTGGTGAAACGAAAGAGTGCAGCGACGGACAACATGATGCCCATCGCGAGAACAATCTGAAAGATGACAAAGGATGAGAGGAAGACCAAGTGACCGTTGGATTTAAAGTAAATCTGCGAGAAAGGTTCGGCAATATTGCGCGTCGTACTCGTCCATATCGCAGCGGCTAGCGCTTCAAGAAATCCGAGAAACCCGATCATGACGACGATGGGATTGATTTCGGGCTTACCGTACAGCGGTCGAATCAGCACCCGTTCGGTGACGCCACCCAACGTCATTCCCACTACCACTGAGATAATCACGCACCACCAGTATCCGATACCTCGATCGATCTCAGTCATGCCGATATAGGTAGCAATCATCGCCATCGCGCCTTGAGCAAAATTCAAAACGTGGGTCGATTGCCAGATGATGACGAGGCTGAGCGCGACAAGGGAGTAGATGATCCCTTGAGCGAATCCCGCAAAAATGTTGTGCATGAGAGGTGACGACAGGAACACGCTCATGTCACCACGACCCCTAAGTAGTAACGGCGCAGATCCTCGTCATCAGCGACCGAAGAGGCGTCACCGATGGCGACGACCGATCCGAGGTGCAAGACTAGGGCCTGGTGGGCGATGCGCAAAGCACTCTTGGCGTTTTGTTCCACCAGAATGACCGTGAGACTTTGGGTTTCACAAAGCTTTCGAATGGCCTTCATCAGTTGTGACGTCACTTGTGGCGCGAGACCCAGGGAGGGTTCATCGAGTAGCAGGACTCGCGGTTTGGCGATGAGGGCGCGCGCCATGGCGAGCATCTGTCGCTCACCACCCGAGAGGGTTGCGCAGTATTTTCTTCGGCGCTCGCCCAGAACGGGAAAACGTGCGTACTGCTCTTCGAGTCCTTCGTTCAGATTCACTTTGCTCGAAAGCGCGCCGAGTCGAAGGTTCTGTTCGACGGTCAGCTCTTCGATGACGCCGCGACCTTCGGGCACGTGACCCACGCCAAGACGCGCGATATTCTCCGTGGCCATGCCCACGAGGGCAACGTCGTCCAGATGGATGGTGCCGCTCTGGGGCGAAACGAGTCCGGAAATGGTACGAAGCAGAGTGGTTTTCCCAGCCCCGTTGGCACCCAACACCGCGGTGATCTGGCCCGTCGGTGCCTCAAAACTGACATTGCGCAGTGCCTTGACGGCGCCGAAGTTGACCGACAGGCCCTCGACGCGAATCACTCGTCAATTCCTAAGTAGGCCGCGAGGACGTCAGGATTGTTACTGATCTCGCTCGGCGAACCCTGGGCGATGACCTGACCAAAGTTCAACACGACGAGTTGATGGACGAGCTGCATGACGAAGTCCATGTTGTGTTCAACTAGTAACACGCTCATTGAGTCGTGTAGTTCCGTGATGAGTTGAATAAAGTCTTCGAGCTCATTCTCGTCGAGACCCGACGCCGGTTCGTCCAACATCAACAACACGGGTCGCTCCATTAAGGCTCGCGCGATGGAGACCTTCTTGGCGATGCCGTAGGGGATGCCGCTGGGCAACGCGCCCGCGAACCTGGCGACGCCCAGTCGTTCGAGTTGACCCATCGCCTCATCGCGCAGGGCGCGCTCGTGTCGCGTTCCCGAAGGCTGACCGACCAGCGAACTCCACAGGCCCCCGCCGGGCCGACTCTGTGCTCCCGCCATGACATTTTCGAGAACGCTCATATGGCTGAAGAGCCCGACCCCTTGAAGGGTGCGCGCGATCCCCGCTTTGGCCAATTGGGGAGGCTTTAAATGGCTCCGACCTAACTGGGGAAACGTCACCGATCCCGACGTCGGTTTTTGGAAGCCGCAGGCGACGTTGAAGGCAGTCGTCTTGCCGGCGCCGTTCGGACCGATGAGGCCGACAATCTCGTTTTCACCGACGTGAAAGGAAACGTCACTGAGGGCGAGCAGACCGCCAAAGTTCACGGACACGTGTTCGAACTCGAGGGTGAACCGGCGTGTGTCCGTGTCGGTCATCGCGCTCCAAACTAGCCCGAAGTCGAGAGACACATCGTGTGCCTGCCTTGTAACTCACGACGGCCTAAGTGAATTTTAGTGTTCGCGCGTATCTTCACGGGCTACGAGACCACGCAAGCGCAGTAGCGACACCTGGTGGCAGCGAGCGGCAGATCGGACGAGAGACACTCGGGACAGGTCTTCGTCGGTGGCGTCGTCTCGGGGCCGCCAAAGACGGTCGTGCCTTGACGGGCCATGTAGGAGCGGTACGGCACGACGAGTACGAAGTAGATGACGGACATAAAGACAGCGAAATAGATGATGGCGGAGATGAAGTCGCCCAGGTCAATGAAGTGTCCATTGAGTGTCCAACCGAGCCCCGGTTTGCCGGAGGCATTTCCCGCCAGGGCGTTGATCAAGGGCGACACGATATCGCCGGTAAACGCTTTGATGAGGTTGCTAAAGGCGAGCGCGACGACCAGTCCCACCGCAATGACGATTAGCTCTCCTCGCATAAGGAAGTTCCTGAATCCCCGAAACACGTTGCCCCTTTTCGATAGATGACACGACTCTAATGAGTCGACGCGTTCGCGTTCGAGTGCTGGCGGCGGCACTCGCGAGGGCGCGCGAAGTCTACGGTCGCCTTCTGGCCATTGTCGGCTCGATCAGGCGGACAGAGTGACGATGTCCGTAATCGTGCGAACGATCTCCTCGGCGCTCGCGCCGGGCCCAAAGACGGCAGCGATGCCGAGATCTCGCAACTCGTCGAGGTCTTGAGGCGGCACAATGCCACCAAGTACCACGGGTATCTCTGAACCGCGCTCGCGCAACGCTTGCACGACGAGAGGTGCCAGCGTCATGTGCGCGCCCGACAACATCGATAACCCGACCACGTTCACGTCTTCTTGAATGGCGGCGCTCGCGACGGTCTCGGGAGTTTGAAAGAGACCGGTATAGACAACCTCCATGCCGGCATCTCGAAGCAGTCGTGCCACTACCTTGATGCCCCGGTCGTGGCCGTCGAGGCCGACTTTGGCGACGAGTACCCGCAGGCTCATAGAGAAGGAACCTCGACGTAGCGTCCAAAGACGTCGGCGAGCGTCGACATCATCTCACCAACGGTGGCGTACGCCTTGGCGGCGTCGATCAGGGCCGGCATGAGATTGACCGAGGGATTGCTCGCCTCGAGGCTCAGCCGTGCGAGGGCGTCTCGCACTTGGTTCGCGTCGCGATCGAGACGGACTTTATCGAGACGCGCCCGTTGTTTTCGCTCGTCTTCATTGGTGATGCGCAACGTCGCCAGATCGTTGTCATCGTTGCCTTCGAGGAAGTCGCTCACGCCCACGATGACGCGCTCGCCGGAGTTAAAGGATCGCTCGAGTTCGTAGGCCGAATCGGCGATACGTCCCTGAAACCAGTTCTCTTCGATGCCGCGGATGCAACCCTCGAGCATCGAGCCTTCGCCCATCTTGCCAATGAGCCCAAAGATGAGCTCGGCCTCGCGTTCCATCTCGTCGGTCAGTTCTTCAATGAACCACGAACCACCGAGGGGATCGGCGACGTTGGCCACATTGGTCTCGTGCGCGATGATCTGTTGAGTGCGAAGCGCGATCCGGGCCGCCTTCTCCGAGGGCAGGGCCAGAGCCTCGTCCATAGAGTTGGTGTGCAACGACTGAGTGCCACCAAGGACTCCCGCCAACGCCTCAATGGCGGTGCGCGCGATATTGATCTCGGGCTGCTGGGCGGTGAGTGAAACGCCGGCCGTCTGGGTGTGAAAGCGCAGTTGCCACGATCGCTCGTCCTGGGCGCCGTAGTGCTCTTTCATCCACTTCGCCCACAGTCGACGGGCCGCGCGGTACTTCGCGATCTCTTCGAAGAAGTCGATGTGGGCGTTGAAGAAGAAGGAGAGACGCGGGGCCACTTCGTCAACAGTGAGCCCGGCCTCGCGCGCGAGCTCCACGTAGGCAAAACCGTTGGCCAGGGTGAAGGCGAGCTCTTCGACGGCCGTGGACCCGGCCTCGCGGATGTGATACCCCGATACCGAGATCGAGTTCCACTTGGGCATCTCCGCGGCCGTAAAGGCGATGGTGTCGCGCACCAGGCGCATTGACTGGCGGGGTGGAAAGATGAACTCCTTCTGTGCCTGGTACTCCTTCAAGATGTCGTTCTGCAACGTGCCACCAAGGCGCGCTCGGGCGACGCCCGTCTCTTCGGCCTGGGCGACAAAGAGCGCCAACATCACCGCGGCCGGTGAGTTGATGGTCATCGAGGTCGTGATGTTCCCCAGATCGATGCCGGCAAAGAGATCGCGCACGTCGGCCAGAGAGTCGATGGCGACGCCGCATCGCCCGACCTCACCTAATGACATCGGATCGTCCGAGTCCAGTCCTAACAGCGTGGGCATGTCGAAAGCCGTCGAAAGACCCGTGCCCCCGGAGCGAATGATCTCTCGAAACCGGGCGTTGGTGTCGGTCGCGATGCCAAAGCCCGCGAACATTCGCATCGTCCAGAGTTTGGTGCGGTACATCGAGGCGTGCACCCCTCGGGTGTAGGGGTACAGTCCGGGGAACTCCCCGTCGCTCGGACCATAGACCGGGGCTAAGGGGATGCCCGACATCGTCGCGAACCTCCCCGATCGCAACGATTCTTCGTTGAAAAGTCGGCGCCAGCGCTCTTGAGCATTTTCACTAGCCACGTGGTCACCTCCTCGCCTGAGACTTCGGTCAGGTTTCAGCATAGAGTGCGCCACCTCGGTAACTTTCGCCGCACTTGCACGCAGATGAAGGCACATTCGAAACTCACTCTCGCGAGATCCCTTTGACACTGGTCGTACCGCCGAGCGATCTTACGGCTGCACTCTCGACACCATTGGCGAAGAAGTGAGAGCGGCCGTGCGGGCGAGGGTGACGCGAGCGATCTGCGAGGACTCGCGAAGAGGCCACGAAGGTTCGCGAGGGCGTCCTCAGGGATGGAAACGAAGGTACACCAGAGCAAGCGCTAACACCACGCTGGCCCAACAGAGCGAGGTGAGCGCGCGTTCCAAGGGACGCAACATTGACTGGGTCGTCAGCGGCACGACCGTTCCGTCGACCAGCACTTGTTGGCCCTCAACAAAAGAGGTTCCACGACGGATCTGGCGCGCGGGCGTCGACAGTTGTCGTTGGGCCAGGGAGATGAACGCCGCATAAGCGCCGGCTCCCAGAGCCGAGACGCCGAGATCGCCGTGCTGAGCGAAGTACGCGGTCAGCACGGGAAAGGCACCCCAACCCAGGGCGAACACGACGTCGGAGTGCAGTCGCGAGTGGAAAAGCTCGAGATTGTAACTCAGTGCAATCGCCACTCCGGCGACGATGAAGAGCGCGAGGTAGGGGCTGACGAGAAACAGACCTACGGCGCCCAGAACTATCGACCCTCCGAGACCGAAGCACGCGGCGCACACGAGCTGCCACGTGGGAATTGAGGTCGAAAGTGGTCGTCCGTGTAATTCGTCGAGCGCGTGAGCCCCCACGCCGACCGCGAGGAAGAAGGCGAGCACCGTGATCGTCAGGCGAACAGCGTTAACGGGCCCGACGAGACACGCCCCCACCACGACGAACGAGAGATGCATCGCCGTGTAGGGGGGGTGCAGCAAGGTCCACCACTGTTGAGTCCGGGGGTGGGTCAAAAATTTTGGCCGAGCGTAAAAGGCCGGACCGTCAGTGCGTGACTTCTTAGACGAGGGCCGAAACGTGGTCATGATGATCGGTAACCCCACATCACCAGTCCCCCGCCCAAACTCATCGATCGGTGTTCGACGTGTTCGATGCCGGCGTGCTCCCAGGCGTTGACGGTCCAGTCAACGGGGTAAGCCTTGTAGTGCGCAGAGATGCTTGGACCGAGAAAGCGCCCCACGTCCCACCAGCCTTTGCCCCCGGTCACGTAGCCCGCGACCGGCAACCCAATTCGCGTGTAGAGCCACCACGCTCCGCGCCATCCCCTTGACGTGGGCACGGCGAACTCCAGGTTCGCGATCGCCCCGCCGGGCTTCACGACTCGAGCGAGTTCATTCATCGTCGCTTTGGGGTCTTCGACGTAGCGAAGCAGGTACGTAAAGGTGAGCGCGTCAAACGTCGCGTCGGCGAAAGGTAGTTGCTCGCCGCGACTCAAAACCAGTGCGACGCGCTCAGTGAGCCCAGAGGCCCTGACGTTGGATTCGCCCTCTCGAAGCATCGCTTCACTCAGGTCAACTCCCACTATTCGAGCGGACGTTCTCTTGGCGAGTGCCTTGACGACCGCGCCCGGTCCACTGGCGACGTCGAGCACTAGTTGGGGCTCTGAGCCGACCACGTGGTCGAGCATCGCCGCACGCCACCGACGATCTTGACCCAGGGAGAGCAGCGCCGCGAGCAGGTTGTATCGAGATGGCAATGGCGCAAAGAGATGCGTCGCAAACTCATTCGGCGTGGCTCGAGAGGCCGACACACTTCGCGATCGCCATTTCATGATTCGTACGTCGTGTTGAAGGGGTCTGGACTTCGAGGGCGAAGAGCATACGCACGGGCGCCAGATAGATTCATCGCAGTACCTCCCGTACCGATCTCAGGCCAGCGAAGGGTCAAGAGCAAGACAAACGCCGGCAACGTCAATTTTCATACCCTAATCGGCGCGCTTTCGCGGCTGGGGCTCGTCGTTGGTCCGGCTCACCGACGCCGGGGCGTCGCCAAATGGAGAGAGCGTTAAGAAAAGGTGATGAGTGGGGGAGTTCTCAATTGACGGAGTTCGAAAGTTGGCAGAAGAGTGCCCGCACGAAGTAGGCTTGGTTAACCATCTCGAATCTGAGATTGTGAAACGCTGAATCCAGCCCCTGTTAAGCGTCGTAGCGTGGCGAGGAGAGCGTTCATGGTGCTAACGGCTTTGCGAATTGGATCAGTGAAGCAGTTCACCGTGGAGTCTCTCAGTGACTACTGATCGATTAATTGACATCTTTGCGCTGATAGCGCAACACGAACGCGAAGATCCTCACGGTGTGTCGCTCTGTGAGGTCGCCGCGGAGATTACCGAACTGAGTGGCGCTGGTATCGCCATCACCTCTGGCGGTGAACACGCGGCGCGATTGTGCACCAGTAACCGCATCGCCGGTGACCTGATGAACTTAGAGATCACCGTGGGAGAGGGTCCCGGCACTGACGCCGGACGAACTGGTTTGGCCGTGGACGAACAGAATCTTCTTCAAACGGAGATCGCACGATGGGTGATTTACAAGCCCGGGGCCGTGGCCGCGGGCGCTCAGGCGGTCTTTGGTTTCCCCATTCGTATTGGGGCAGCGCGATTTGGCTCGCTTAGCCTCTTTCGCGACCAACCGGGTCCCTTGAGCGAACCACAAGCGTCGGACGCGTATCTGATGGCCTCCGTGATTGGCCGGGCCATTCTGGCGATGCAGGCCGGGGCTCATCGCGGCGGCTTGGCGAGTGAACTCGAGGGCCAGTCGAATTTCGACTTTTCGATACACCAGGCGGCTGGAATGGTGGCGGTGCAGGGATCGATGACGGTCAAGGATGCCCTGGTCATGCTGCGCGCGCACGCCTTTGCTATCAACAAGGATCTCTCCATGCTCGCCATCAGTGTCGTAGCCCGCCGCACCCATTTCGATCAGGAGGTCGGCAACTGGATCGAGGTATCGGGGGCTTCTGACCAGTGAAGATACTAATGTTTGAGGTAGGGGTCGTGGCGATACATCTTGGGTCGTCAATCGTTTCCCCACGGTGGAAGGGCGGGTGGAGATAATGGCGAGAGAGTCTCTTTTGATTGCAACGCTCGTTGAACTGGCGGACAATCTTGTCGATAATTACGACGTGATTGACGTGCTCACGGTCCTCAGCGACCGCTGCGTCGAAACCATCGATGTTGACGCGGCGGGGGTGATGTTGGCCTCACCGGGCGGTGAGTTGCAATTCGTGGCGTCGTCGAGTGAATCGATGCGGGTACTGGAGTTGTTTCAGATACAAGCCGACGAAGGTCCGTGTGTTGACTGCTATCGAAGTGGTGAAGCAATCGTCAACTATAACCTGAACGAGGACGATAATCGATGACCGCACTTTACGCCGCGAGCGCTGGCCCAGGGATTCGTCTCGGTGCACAGTCTTCCGATGCGGCTCCGTGGACGAACGATTGGTGCGCTCAATCTCTTTCGAACACATCAAGGTCCTATGGGCGTTGATGACGTCGCCGCCGCTCAAGGTCTCGCCGATGTAGCCACCATTGCAATTCTTCAGCACCAGTCATCGATGAACGCGAGTGCACTCAACGATCAGCTGAGCAACGCTCTCAATAGTCGCATCATTATTGAACAGGCGAAGGGCATGATCAGTCAGGCAACGGGCGGTGACATGGATCAAGCCTTCGGGCGCCTGCGCGCCCACGCGCGAAACCACAACGAAGGGCTCACTGTCGTAGCTACTCGCGTCGTCGAAGGGGAACTTCTCCCTAACGAACTCGACCACCCTCTGCCACCCAGGCCAAAGAAATAGGGCCCTCGGGCGGGGCAGTTCGCGTCGCTCAGAAAGTGACCGGCCGCTTCGGCCGTGCACATTTCTTGTTTGAAATCCTCGCCTAAGTGGTACTGTCCAGACAGGACGTCAAGACCTCGCCTCCTACACACCCGACACTTGCTCGGACCAACTAGTTGAGGGAATGAAAATGGGTCTTCCAGGAATGGTCCTTAGCGGTATTGCCGCAGTGGCGGGCGCAATTATGTACTGGGCCGTCACCTACCACGGAACGGGATTTCGATTTTCCACCGTCGGTGTCATTCTCATGATCGCGGGCATCGCGGGTTTCGTAGTCTCATCGATTGTGTTTGGCGTATCGAGAAAATCGGTAGGCACGGGGCGTCACACCTTGGATCGTCGAGTCGTTGATCCGCAAGGTCACGTGAGTTCGGTGCACGAGGAGACCAAGTAGGCGCTGATGAGGTCGAAGCACGCCGCGCAGATCGAACCGACGCTCTTGTACGACGTCAGTACTCGCTGAGTGAATGTGACGAGAGACGTACGGGACTCGACGAATTCGAGAGGGAACTTTCCCTCCGCAAGTGAATAGTGAAGAACATATGTCCATGAAAGACAAAGCCAAGAATCTGGCGCAGGTTTCCAAAGACAAGGTGAAGGGGGCCATCGACAGCGCCAAGGGTAATGACCATCTCGATAACGAAGGGGTCGTCGACCAGATGAAGGGCAATTTCAAGCAAGCGGGGGAGAAGGTTAAAGATGCTTTCAAGAAGCGATAGATCAGACGGTGGGTATGACGAGGACGCCGATGTGGGTCTTGAATCTCTCGCGAGTTCGCGCGGGGATCTTCACCAGGAGTTCACGACAATTCAAGACGACGTTGAGCGATTGATTCACGTTGCGGCGCAGCTGTTTTCTGCGATTGAACGTCAGATTCATGACATCGAATCGGATCTGCAGCCGACGGTGGGTGAGCAAATATGGCAGAGCGAACGGACGATCTTCAAGGAACGCCTTATTCAATCCGCGCAGGACCTAGAACATTCCCTGCAGGAAATTACTAAGCACTTGGGTCAAAGGGTTTTCGATTCCACCGGCGCCACCGGTAGTCCGCTGGAACTCGTTCGGTGATGAACCGCGAAGGGGTACCACGACCGTGAAGCGATTTGATCGGAATCAAACGCTCGATGATCGTCAATTGCGATCACTGGCCAGGTCCGATCAACGCCGGGCTGAACTCCGTCGCAACGTTGCACCTCGGCGCGTCGAAGGTCGGCCAATCGGTCAGTACGAGTTCGGCGGGCTCTTGGAGCTAGAGGAACGATCGACAACTTCAGATGGTCCAGTGGGCGATTACTTCTTTGCGAACCGCAGTTCTCCTTGGGTTCCTCGCTACTGGCGGCGGGTCACCGCACGTTGGCGTTCGCGTGTCGCCGGCGCCGATCGGCGTCAGTATCTATAGGTTTTTGCGTGTTGAGCGGTGGGCCGCGTCAACAAGGAAGGCGAGTTGGCGTCGCGTAGCCCAAGGAGCTGGCAGTTATTTCTCTTCGGCGTCGGTCTCTCGCAACGATTCGTGATGGGCTACTTGACTTTCTTCGCGCTCAATCAACTCTGCGTCGTCCGCCCCTTCTAGATGAACAAGGAGGTCGTCCGCGTTCGGCGAAGTTCGAATTAACTCGTCGAGCTTTAGCTGCAGAACCATTTGCTGGCGACTTTGGGTGTGTTGGATAACGAACAACATGACCAGCGTGATTGACTCCGCTACGGTCGAAAAGCCCACTTGCCATCTACCCGGGAAGCTGTTGATCGCTAAGACGAGCAGGTAGACGAGGAGGACAAAGGCGACCACCAGGGCCGCGCTCGCTCGTGAGGTGATGTCGCCAAGCCAATGCAACACCCGACTTATGCGCTGGGGAAGTGCCGAATGCTCCATGGGTTCTCCGATCAGTCCGGACGCACGGACTAGACGAGTCTACGTTTTGGCCGATTTGCAGCGGTGTCCAGCGGGCAAGATCCGGCGTCGGTCCAGCGCCGAGCGTTGTGGTGGATCAGGGTTTGGCGAGGTAGCTAATGGCTGGTTTGATCTCAAGAACTGCCGTATAGTGTGTCGTAAGTGGAGGGAAGTCTCCTTCGGTTTTAAGACGCCAGGTTCGGGTCGGACGATCTAGACGATTGTCGCCCGTCCGGACACGACGACTTCATGCTCAGTGGAGGAATTGTGTGTCCAATCATCAAATGACGGCGCAGGGCAGCACAACGCCCACACTTCGATGTTTGACGCCGAGAAGTCGCGTACGTGCGGTGTCAAAAGGGCTCTTCGCCCAGACGCTGATCACCGCTCACGCCATCGTCTCGCTGGTTTTCAACATGAAACCTCTGACGTGGCTAGCCACGGACCGAGGTGCGAGATGAGAGACGCCTCGAAGCGGATGAGGTTGTTCGCCGGTCGCGCCCGAGACGGCGACGGCGTCGGCGTCGGCGTCGCGTCCGATAGTCAAGAAAGTGTCTCATTTTCCATTGATCAACAAGACCAGAGTGATACGGGCCTACGCGTCGCCACACCCTGGGCTGAAAGCACGATACGCAACAGCGTGCAAGAGGCGAGTGACTCACTCGCCGCGCGACGGAAGGCTCTTTAGCCGTCGAAACTTCTCACACAGCCTCGGACGGTTCCCCCTCCGAGGCTGTGTGAAGTTCCTCCAAAGATCGTCATCGCAGGACGACGTAATTTTCAAGAGTGTGTGGGCGTCACCGATCGGCGATTTCCAGGGCTAACAATGGCGCGGACGCCTTATTGAGACACTCTTCATACTCAAAGTCGCCACGGCTGTCCGCGACGACGCCCCCGCCGGCTTGGACG
Organism: Acidimicrobiaceae bacterium; assembly: GCA_003134515.1. Lineage (GTDB taxonomy): Bacteria > Actinomycetota > Acidimicrobiia > Acidimicrobiales > RAAP-2 > RAAP-2. Next base: position 31,265 of record PLBM01000102.1, read on the forward strand.
GTGGCGACGCCGTCACGAAGCGAAACCGTGCGGATAGTGATCGCAAAGTCCGCGTCGCCGGAGAGCGAAAAGTATCCCACGGCCCCTCCGTAGGGTCCCCGATATACCGGCTCAAACTCATCAATGAGTTCCATCGCGCGAACCTTCGGAGCGCCGGTCAATGTTCCGGCGGGAAAGAGTGCGTCAAAGGCGTCAAAGGCGTCCAAACCCTCTCTTAGTTCCCCGTCCACGTGGCTGACCAGATGCATGAGATGCGAAAATCGCTCGACGTGGGCGAGTCGCTCGACGCGTACCGTGCCTGGCGCCGCGACGCGGCCCACGTCGTTTCGCCCGAGATCTACGAGCATGACGTGCTCGGCAATCTCCTTCTCGTCAACGAGCATCTCGGCTTCCAGGGCAAGATCCTCGGCGTCGTTCGCACCCCGCGGTCGCGTGCCAGCGATGGGCCTGGTACTGACCACCCGTTTGTGCACGCGCATCAACATCTCTGGAGACGCGCCCACAATTTGGTTGTCCCCCGAATCGAGCAAGTACATGTAGGGCGAGGGATTGAGGGCTCGCAACACCCGGTACAAGGTGAGAGGTTTCACTTGGCTGGGACGTTGGAACTGTTGGCTCGGGACCACCTGAAAGACGTCGCCCGCGACGATGTACTCCTTGGCGCGTTCGACGACTAATTCGTACTCGTGAGCGCTGAAGTTAGAAAGAGTTTTTGCGATATCTCGGATGTTGATCGTCGATCGCTGGAGCGGGGCGGTCGCGATGAGCCGCTCGGTCGCGGGGTCACTCGCCGGTGGTGGTTCGAGCAAGGTCGTGACGAGTTCGTCGAGCCGTTCGCGGGCTGCTCGATAGACCTCTATCGCATCGTGCTGCTCGAGCAGAGCAAGCACCACGATCGTTGTCGTATGACGCAGGTGGTCGCAGATAAGTATCACGTTGGGAAAGGAGAAGTCGACGTCGGGCCAGGTGGGCTCACTGACTCGAGCGGGCAGTCGCTCGAGGCGACGAACGTAGTCGTAGGACACAAAGCCGACGGCGCCCCCAATGAAGTCGGGCAGTTCATTGGTGACGTACGTTCGATAGCGAGATAAGAGCGCTCGCAGCTCCACTAGGGGCGCGAGTTCACTGACGCGGGTTTCGTCTCTTTCCACCACGGTCTTGTGGTGACGAGTCGTCAGGCGCCAGCGCCGATCGAGCCCGATGAACGAGTAGCGTCCCGTGGCCTCGCCGAGGGCGGCGCTCTCCAGGAGAAATACCGCGCGCTCGCCGAGTCGTTGATAGAGCGAGACGGGGGTCTCACGGTCAAGTTGCAAGGTGACGTGCAGCGGCACCACGTTGAAACCCTGCTCGACGAGTTCGAGAAATGACGAGAGCTCGAGGGGTTCCATGGAGAAAGATTAGTGACTGTCCGTCGTAGGATTGTTTTCAATGCCCGCGCCACCGGCGATTCTCGTCATCGACAACTACGACTCGTTCGTCTATAACTTGGTGCAGTACCTGTCCGAACTTGGCGCCACCGTCAGCGTGCGACGAAACGACGAGATCAGCACCAGCGAGCTCGAGGCATTGCACGTCGATGGCGTTCTCATCTCACCCGGTCCCGGCCATCCGCGCGCGGCGGGCAACTGCGTGGCGATCGTTCATCAATGCGTTGAAACTGGCGTGCCGCTGCTGGGCGTTTGCCTGGGCCACCAGGCGATCGCCGAGGCGTATGGCGCAAGCGTCGTTGTCGCGCCGGAGTTACTGCACGGTCGAGCGAGTCTGGTGGAGCATGACGGCCTGGGTGTGTTCTTAGGTGTGGCTAATCCACTCGTCGTGGGTCGTTATCACTCGCTCGTTGTCGTGGACCAAGAGTTACCCCCGGATCTCGTTGTCAGCGCGCGCTCGAACGGTCTCATTATGGGGATACGACACCGGTCGCTCGCGCTCGAAGGTGTGCAGTTTCACCCTGAGTCGGTACTGACCCAAGACGGGTACTTGATGCTGGCCAACTGGCTGGAGCGCTGCGGCGCGACGGACGTCGTCGCCAGGGCCGAGGTGCTGAGCCGCCGCGCTGATGACGTGCGCTCGCGGTTGCCGCGCCCACGAGGTAGGTGACGTCCGTGGCGTCCGTGGCGTCCGTGGCGTCCGTGGCGTCCGCGGCGTCTGTTAGTTGAACCTCTCGCCGACGCCCACGCGCGTCTCCACTACCTCGCCGTCTTGCAGCTCGACGCGGTAGGCCGCGGGGCCTTCTTCCACACATACGATGCTGTCGGCGACGACGAGCGTGGCCTCGATTCCCTCGTACCAGATACCAACGTGATCGTCCGTGGCGTAGGCCAGTGGCGCCAGCACGCCGTCCTTCATCAGTTGGTGCAGCAGTGGGCGCCTTTGTTCCTCGGAGTTGTAGTGCACGCCATTGGCGTAGGGCAAGAAACCGAGTCCGTTCGTGACGGGTTGCAACGTGGGACCAAAGGAGTCAGTGGTGCCACCGAGGTGCCAACAGAGACTGCCCGCCGAAACGCCGCCCAGGATGACGCCTTGTTGCCACGCTTCGCGCATCGCGTCGTCCACACCGTGAAGACGCCACAGCGCCAGCAAGTTCGCCACCGAACCGCCGCCGACCCAGACAAAGTCACTACCGCAGAGTCGCTCGGTGGGATCGGCCGAGGGTTGCGGGAAGAGTTTGAGCTCGGTGACATCGCAGCCCGCCACGTTGAAGGCTTCGTAGGACATGGCGTAATAGAGGCTGGGATCGCCACTGGCCGTTTCGACGAGACAGACCCGGGGTCGATCCTTCTTCGTTTTCGCTAGTGCGTCCAGTACCATCGTGCCCATTCGCACAGACATCTGTACCGGACCGGCGACCCAGCCCCCCGACGTGGCGAGTATTCGCGGTGTGGACATCACTCTGTTTTACTCCACCTTGACGAAGCGTTCGCGATTCGGCGAAGTACTGCCTAGTATTCGATGCACGCGCACATTTTCGAAGGAGATCTATGCCAACCAGTGAAGTGGACCTCGACGCCTCAGTCGACGACTTAGTGGCGGCGTTCCCTCCCGCGTCAACCGATCCCGTCGTTTTTTTGGGTGAGCAGTTCGACCGGGGACTGGCGTGGGCGCAGTTTCCCCGAGGAAACGGAGGATTGGGACTCACGCCAAGCGACCAGTCACAGGTCCAGCGTCGCCTCGCTCGGCTCGGGGCACCCAACGCTGGCGGGCGCAACATCATTGGCTACGGCATGGTCGCTCCCACCCTCGTCACCCACGGTACCGAGGAACAAAAACAGCGTTTTCTTCGTCCGCTGTTCACCGGCGAAGAGATATGGTGTCAGCTCTTTTCTGAACCGGGCGCGGGATCTGACGTCGCGACGCTCGCCACCCGGGCGCAGCTCGATGGTGATGAGTGGATTGTGACCGGCCAAAAGGTCTGGACCACGCTCGCGCACTTGGCGGCCTATGGACTCATCATCGCTCGAACGAATCCCGATGTGCCCAAGCACAAAGGCATTACGGCGTTCCTCGTCGATATGCACGCGCCGGGCGTGGAGGTTTTGCCGCTCTTTCAGGCGACGGGCGAAGCCGAGTTCAACGAGTGTTTCTTCAACGAGACGCGTATCCCCGATACCCGACGCTTGGGCGGCGTGGGCGAGGGCTGGGGCGTGTCGATCACCACGCTGATGAATGAGCGGGTGTCGATTGGTGGCACCGTGCCGCCACGAAGTTCGGGTCTCATTGGCGAAGCCCTGAAGATATGGCGCAAGCATTGGATGACCCGGCGCGACGCGCACGCGATCGCGGTACGTAGCGATTTAATGCGCGCCTGGGTGCGCAATGAAGTGGGTCGTCTCACCAACTGGCGCGCCAACGATCTGCGCAAGGCCGGTACACCCGGTCCCGAAGGTTCGGTGGCCAAGTTGGCCTTCGCCGAGGAGAATCAGCGCACGAGTGAACTCTGCGTGAACCTGCTGGGCGCTGAGGGCATGCTCTATGGCTCGAACTATCCGCAGGTTCGCCCCACGGAATCGGCGATGTCCGGTGGCGACATGCGCAAGGCCTTTATTCGAATGCGTGCGAACTCCATCGAAGGCGGCACCAGCGAAGTCATGCGCAACATCATTGGCGAACGGGTACTCGGGCTTCCGGGTGAACCGCGCAACGATAAGGACGTCGCGTGGAAGGACGTTCCGCATAGTTAGTTACAGGTGGGACCGACGCGAGAAACGTCGAGAACGCCTCGCTCGAACAAGTGCCAAGGCATCAGAACGACTTGATCAAGTACTCAGTCGAAACTTGGTCCATCGGTTCTCGTTCGTTTGAGCTCGTAGAACCCCGGGGTACTCGCCACCAAGAGCACGCCGTCAAAGAGTTTGCCGGCGGCTTCGCCTTTCGGGGCCGGGGTCACGACGGGACCGAAGATGGCGACTTCACCCACGTGAATGACCGGCGTGCCCACTTCGTAGCCCACCGGGTCCATGCCTCTATGGTGGCTCTCGCGCAGCGCTTGGTCGAACTCGATACTGGTCGCGGCGTCCGCAAGATCGGCGTCGAGCCCGACATCTTTAAGCGCGTTCGCGATGAGCTCATCGAGATCCTTTTCACCTTGGACGTGATAGCGCGTGCCCATCGCGCCGTAGAGGGGCTCGACGACCTCGTGGCCGTGACGTTCCTGGGCGGCGATGAGCACTCGCACGGGTCCCCAAGCCTTCTTCAGCAATTCGATGTACTTTTCTGGTAAATCACGTCCGTCGTTGAGCACGGCCAAGCTCATGACGTGAAAGTTGATTTTAAAGTCGCGCACCCGGGCAGCTTCAAGGAGCCATCGCGAGGTAACCCACGCCCAAGGACAGACAGGGTCCACCCAGAGATCTACCGTTTGAGTCATGAGGCGTCCTTACTTGGCGGCGTGTGCTTCCAACACAGTAATGACGGCGTTGGTGACCCCAACCGCGGTGGGAAGATCGAGCATCTCGTCGATCGCGTGCGCGTTGGACTGCGGTCCGCCGACGCCGGTCGCCACGAACTGTACGCCGGGGTAGCGCTTGGCGAGTGAGCCGAGAAAGGGAATTGATCCGCCTTCGCCGGTGAATCCCACCGAGCGTCCAAAGGCGTCGAGCGACGCTCGCTCGAGAGCCGGCGCCAACCAGGGGGCGAGTTCTGGCGCGACCCAACCGTCGGCGGGGTGCAGCGCCACACTCACTTTGGCGTTTGACGGCACGTCGGTGGTGAGCAGGCTTTTCACGGCCGCCCCGGCCACCACGGCGTCGGCGCTCGGCGGGAGGCGAAACGAGAGTACGGCCGTCGTAAAGGGGCGCAGCACGTTGCCCGCAATGTCGGGAGTGGGTATGCCGCCCATGCCAATCACTGAGAGCGTCGGGTACCACGTGCGCCGTAGAAGCCGCTCTTCGGCGCTGGCTCCCATCAACGCCACACCGGGCAATGTCGGCAATTCGCGCGCGATGACGTCGCCGAACTCTTCAGCGATGTCGTGCGCTGACTTGACGTGCGCTATGGGGATGTCAGCGTGCATCTCCTGGACGAGAATGTCGCCGCTGTCGGCGTCTTCGAGGCGATCGAGGAGTTGGCGAAGTATGCGAAACGACGAAGGTACGATGCCGCTCACCGAACCGCTGTGCTGTCCCTGGGCTAGTACCTCGACCGTCACTTCGACGTTCAAAACTCCGCGTAGCGAACTGGTCACCCACAATCGGTCGTAGGTGAGTGCCCCCGAATCAAGACAGATGAGTAGCTCCACGGCGCCCAGTTGTTCGGCCAACGCATCGAGGTAGGCCTCGAGGTCGGGGCTGCCGCTCTCTTCGCTGGCTTCGATCAGCACGACGCAGCGACCGTGAGGAAGGCCGTTAACTTCCATCGCTTCGAGGGCGCTGAGCGCGGAGAAGATCGCGTAGCCGTCGTCCGAGACCCCCCTCGCGTAGAGACGATCGCCGCGGCGCACCGGCACGAAGGGATCTAGACCGTCGGACCAATTGCCAAGGGGTGGCTGCTTATCGAGATGCCCGTAGAGGACCACCGTGCCGCCGGGGCCTGACGTGGATTCGACCGTGACAACGAGGGTCGGAGTACGACCTTTGAGTCGGTGAATCTCGACGTCAAAGTTGGCGAGTTGGCGTTTTCTCGCCCACGCGGCGAGAAGTTGCGCCGCTTGCTCTAAGTACCCGTGATCTTCCCAATCGGCGTCGAACATCGGTGATAAAGCGGGAATTGCCCCGAACTCGCTCAGCGTTTCGAGGGCGTCGCGTTCGAAGTCACTGAGAGAAAGGAGAGCCACGCTTGCGAGGTTACTTTGCGCGTGCCAGGCCCACGGCCTCCCAGCAGTACCACGCCACGTCAGAGCGAACGCCAGCGAAGACGTCGCCTTCACTTCGCAGATCTCTCTCGCTGATGAGTTCGTCGAGTTCGTGCACGATCGACCAGCCATTGCGCACGCCAAAGTCGCCCGCCGGCCACACGTCGTGGCGCGCCAGGGTGTGCATCAAGTACATCTGCGCGGTCCAGGGACCCACGCCACGCACGGCTACCACGTCGACAAGGACGTCGTGATCGCTCATTTTGCCGTGTCGGGCCAATTGAATGCGTCCGTCAAGGGTGCGCGCGGCCAAGTCCAACATCGCGGCCGCTTTCGCGTTCGACAGCCCGACAGCGCGCAATCTCTCATGACCCGCGCTCGTGATCGTTTCGGCGCTGACGGTGCCGTCGCACAGGTCGATCACGCGCTGGTGAATCGTATTGGCCGCCTTGCCCGCCAGTAGCTGGTAGGTGATCGAACGGGCCAATGTTGGAAAGCGTTGCGCGACGGCGGCACTGCGCCGAGGCGGCGGCGGACCCACTTCCTTGATGAGTTTCTTAAAGGCTCGGTCACGTTTCACGATCGAAGCAGCGATCTCTTGGCGCGACAAGGGTGCGGGCACCCTATGACTATTGCAGAGAAGTCGCCGAGGGCAGGTAGACGCCTTGGGGCACGTTCGTGGCGTTCGCGACGACGTCGAGTAGCAGCGCGTGGATGGCCCTTACTGGCGCCGCGGGAAAGCCGAACTGCCGAGTCGCGAGAACGACGCGCCGTTTGGCGATGTTTTCGATAGGTAAGGCCACGAAGTTGGCTCGAAGGTGAGGTGACAACATGGTGGCCGGCAAGATTGATGGTCCGTGGCCGTCGAAGGTCATCGACGCGATCGTCCGGATGCCGTCCAATTCGATTGAGGGGTTCAACTCAACACCAACTTGGTGAGCCGCTTCGTCGATCTCGCGGCGAATGGGCGTGCCGCGCATTGGGAGAAGGATCTCGTAGTGGGCGAGGGTTGAAAAAGAGAGGGGACCCTTCAGCTGGGCGAGGGGATGATCGCGCGCGGCGATCACGACGAGATCTTCTGTAAAGAGATCGACCTCGGTGAGTTCATCAGCTTTGACGGGCCACGCGAGTACCGCCAGGTCGAGTTGGCCGTTGACGAGGCGCGGCTCGAGCGCCGAGTTGGTTCCTTCACTTATTTGAAGGTTTATATGCGAGTACCGCTGTCGCAAATTCTCCAGTAGTAATGGCACGATCCAGCGCCCCGCCGTGCCGATCATCCCGAGGGTCACTTGACCGTAGATGTCCGCGTTGAGTTCGGAAACGTCCGAAGCGATCGCGCGTAACTCAACAAGAATTCGCTGCGCGCGCCCTACAACAATCGCGCCTGATTCGGTCAAGTTTCCCGTGGCCCGATCGACCAACTCAGTGGCGAGCTCGCGTTCCAGTCGGGCCACGCGGTTCGAGATATTGGACTGCACGGTGCCGAGCGCCTCAGCGGCGCGAGAGAAGGTGCCGTGTTCACTAATGCTGATCAAGGCCTCTAACTGGCGAAACTCCATGTATCTACTATACAGATGTAAAGTATCTCTACTATTCGCTTGCCAGATACTTGTTAGAACGCCATACTGATGGAAGCCTGCTTTACTCAAACCCCCCCATTGAGTAACACCAAGGTTTTGTAAAAGGACCAACCGCCCCCCGGTTGGTCCTTTTGCCGCATAGGTGTTGTTAGCGTTGCGCTCATGCCACTCGGGTCTTCTTTTCGCCTCCACGTCGCCCGGAGAGCCGTTGTTAAGGTCAATTTCCTTTCCCGCCTCATTTCTCGGGGCTCGGGAACCGTCATTGGCGGACGAATCGGACTCGCTCTCGCCCCTCAACTCTTGGCGTATCTCGCCCGGGAGCGAGACGTGATTCTGGTGAGCGGTACGAACGGTAAAACGACGACGTCGGCCATGATCGCCGCAGGGTGGGGCGGGGCCGTGGCGACCAATGACACCGGTTCGAACATGCCTGCCGGGCTCGTCGCGGCGCTCGCGGCGAACAAGAGTTCTTCGGCCGTACTCGAAGTTGACGAATCGTGGCTCGCGCAGGTCTCAAAGTCGACCAGCGCAGGCGTGATTACGTTGTTGAACCTTTCGCGGGATCAGCTCGATCGCGCGAACGAGGTACGCCAAATCGCCGAAAAGTGGCGCGTACTGCTCGCGAGCGCGAATGAGACCGAGGTCGTCGCGAACGCGAACGACCCCTTGGTCGTGTACGCCGCGGAGCTCGCGACAAACGTGGCCTGGTGCGACGTACCGACGCCGTGGACGACCGACGCCGTTTCGTGCCCTCACTGCACTCAGTCCCTTCACTTCACTGATGATTCATGGTGGTGCGACTGTGGTTTCGCCAAACCGACAACCGCGGTGACGGTGCTTCGCGACGGGCTGGTCGTGCGCGGTACACGGCTCGAGCTCGACTTGAAACTGCCGGGTGAGTTCAATCGGGCCAATGCGGCCATGGCGCTGACCGCACTCTCGCTCGTCAATGCCGATTTGACAGGGGCATTGACGAGAATCAATGCCCTGGCGAGCGTGGCCGGGCGCTTTAGCCTTCGTCGTTGGCGGGGCCATCGCGTTCGCCTCTTGCTGGCTAAGAATCCGGCCGGTTTCGCGGCCATGCTCTCGACACTCGAGCGCGACGACTCAAACGTATGGGTCGCCATTAACGCGCGTGTCGCCGACGGTCATGACCCTTCGTGGCTGTACGACGTGCCCTTTGAGTTGTTGATGGGTCATCGAGTGTTCTGCTTCGGAGAACGCCGACTTGACCTAGCGACGCGACTCGATTACGCGAACGTCGACTACGTCGTGGTGAGCGACGAATCGCTGATTCCAGTGTCGCCTGATCCGATCTCGCTACTGGCCAACTACACCGCTTTTCAAGAGTGGCGAGAGAGGTCGAGCGTGTGCTGAAGATTGGCCTCATCTATCCCGAGTTGTTGGGAACCTACGGAGACGGGGGGAACGCCCTGGTCTTGGCTGAGCGCGCGCGACGGCGCCACATCTCAGCCGAGATCATCAGCGTTGGAATCGACGACGACGTGCCCGACGCGTCGATCTATCTACTGGGTGGAGGAGAAGACGGCCCCCAACGCCTGGGGGCTGAGCTTTTGCGCCGATCATCGTTTTCCTCGCGAGTTCGTGACGGGAGTTACGTCCTGGCGGTCTGCGCTGGTCTGCAGATTCTTGGCGCGAGCTTTGCCGTGGCGGGTAACGACGAATTCGAAGGATTGGATCTCGTGGACGTCGTCACCCGCCGTGGAGCGACTCGCGCGATCGGCGACCTCGTCGTTCGTGTCAACGAAAGGGTCCTCGTCGGCTTTGAGAATCACGGGGGCGTTACCACGTTGGGCGTGGGCGTGCAACCCCTCGGCACGGTCGAGCGAGGGCGCGGTAATGACGGCACGCTCGATGGATATCGGACGTCTACCGTCTGGGCGAGCTACGCGCACGGCCCAGTGTTGGCGATGAATCCCTGGTTCGCCGACACTGTGCTCGAAGGAGTCTTGGGTCACGAGCTTGCACCCTTGGCGTCGGAGGCCGATCGACTCTACGAAGAACGTCGCGCGCTACTCGTGCGCTAGTCGTCCTCGACGACGATCCCGTAGGTGGGGTCACCGCTGACTTCTCGGCCAAGGACTTCCACCGCGTGTTCAATTCGATCGCCGAAGCGGCGCATATTCTCCTCCGCTTCGCATCGCATCGGCGGACCAAAGGCCACGATGACGTGATGACGGCGCTGATTGGGCGAGTTGACGTACTGGGGCGCCTTGGCGTACTTCGGTCCTTTGAGCATCCCGGCTTCGTGAAGATAGGTGGGGATGACCGTCGCCTTGGAGCGTTCCGCCAGGTACGCCGCCCCGCCCTTGAACTCGTGAAGGTTGCCGTCGGGGGTGCGACCGCCCTCAGGATAGATCACGAGATTCCAGTGGTCTTGGACGAGTTCGAGGGCCAGCTGGGCGCTGCGCCGATTCACCTTCAGCCGATCGACGGGAATCGCGTTGTAGACCAGGACGGTCTTGAAGGCGTCGCGGGCGTTCATAAAAAAGCTGTCCATCGCCGCGGCGACCACGGTACGTTGGCGAACCTTGACCGGAAGGGCCGACAGAAGAATGATGGTGTCGGCGTTGCTCGAGTGATTCGCAACGAATATAAAGGGTCCACTGCCCACAATGTTCTCGACGCCGCGAACTTCGAGCGTTGTCAGGTAACGGACGTACGGTCCCATGAAGTAGGAGTGAATGATGTGTCGCGCGAACCGCGCGCTGTATCCCCGACCCCACTTCGTTGGATAGTCCATGCCGAGCTTGGTCATGACTTAGCGACGGCGGGGAGGCTTCTTTGGGGTGTAACGCTTCGAAGCCGTCGGCGCCGCCGCGGTTTTCGTCGTGGTGGGGCTGGACTCAGTTTTGGAAGCTGCCCTTGTCGCGCGGTGGGCTCGTCTAGCTTGCCCGGTCTCTTTGGCCACCCGATTTGAGCCAAAGAAACTCGCGTCACCATACTTCTGGAGTCGATAGGCCCGCACAATGAGCCACGCGCCCAAAAAGAAGAAGACCAGCCCGGTAGCAACCCCGAGGCCCAAGCCCAAAAAAATGGAGAAATAGGCGACGCCGGCCCGCTTGCGCCGTAGGGCGAAGTAAAGAATGCATAGGGCCACGATCGTAATGAAGAGGAATCGCACTTCCCATTGACCGCGCGAGGTATGGGTCACTTTTTCACACAATGACTTTACTTTGACAAAGTGATAACCGGTCGGACAGGTATTGGTCGTCGAAGGTGCCGCCGTGGCGATAGTGGCGGCGTTCTTTATCCATTCGGTTACCGTGGCGAGGGCGAAAATTACGGCGGTACCCGCGCCGACGAGACTGATCTTGCGCTCGAAACTATCGAGGCCGAGGACCGCTTCTCGCGGCGCCAACGATGGACGGCGTGCCCGACGCAGTCTTGAGCTCAACGGGGACGACGAGTCACTGTTTTCTGGCACGGCTGAAGGCTACAGCGCGGCGTAAATGAAGTCGACTCTGTATGCCGGTAGCATTGGTGACTCGGGCGCTTAGCTCAGTTGGTTAGAGCGCAGCCTTCACAC
>PLBM01000093.1 GCA_003134515.1 Acidimicrobiaceae bacterium
CGAACCGAGTAGGGGTTCAACGAGTTGCAGTACAGCAGCGCGCGCTCGGTCGGCAGGTCGTAGCTGTCGACGAAGACGATGACGCGATTCATGCGAATGTTCATCGACACTTTGCCGGCGTTGGCGTCAAAAGCTCTCTCCTCTCGTTCGTACTGGGTGTGGAAGCGAATGAGGCTGTAGTACATGATCGGGCCCACCACGACGATGATCCACGCGCCCTCCTTAAATTTGGCGAGCACGAAGATCAACACGACGATGGAGGTCACGCAGGCCGAGAGCGCGTTGATGAAGACCCCGCGGCGCCAGTGGCCACTCTTCTCTCGCAGGTGACGAGCGACCATACCGGCGCCAGCCAACGTAAAGCCCGTGAAGACACCGATCGCGTAGAGCGCGATGAGCGCGTTGACCGACGCGTTAAAGGCAACGATCAAGACCAGCGACACGACCCCCAGTACGAGGATGCCGTTAGAGAAGGCCAGGCGGTGTCCACGTTTGGTGAGTTGACGGGGCAAATATTTATCAGTCGCCACGTAGTTCGCCAGAAAGGGAAACCCGTTGAACGACGTGTTGCCGCCGGTGAAAAGAATAAGGACGGTCGCGAACTGGACCACGAAGAAGATGTAGTGGCCAAAGCCGTGGGTGCCAAAGATGTCGAGTACTTCTTGACCCACGACCGTCGGCGAGCCCGCGGCGTAGGGAATCGCGTGGGTCCAGTGCGCCAGCAGCGTGGTGCCAACAAGTAAGAAGGCCAGGATCGAGGACATGACGATGAGGGTCTTGCGGGCGTTGGGCGACTCGGGGCGGCGAAAACTGCCGACGCCATTCGAGATGGCTTCTAAGCCCGTCAACGACGCGCCACCGTTCGCGTACGCGCGCAACAAAGTCAAAAAGGCCAAGCCCATCAAGAGCCCGGTACCTTGATGGCCGAAGCGTCCTTCCACCAATAGCTTCGTCGCCGGCTGGGGGATCATGTGCAAGGTGCCGAAGAACTTCTTGTAATAGCCGATAATTATTGTCGCGCCCAGCGCGACCACGTAGAAGTACGTCGGTATGGCAAAGTAGCTGCCGGCCTCGCGGAGGCCCCGCAGGTTGCCAAAGATCAAGATGAGCACGACGGCGACCGTAATAAATAAGGTGCCGTTGCCCAGCAGCGGAAACGAGCTCTTCAGCGAGGGAAAAGCGGTGGTGAGCGCGGCGGTGCCGGCGGAACACTGCACCGCGACGGTCACGGTGTAGTCGATCAGTAGAGCCACCGCCGCGATCTGGGCCACTTTGGGCCCAAAGTTATCGCGCGCGACGACGTACGATCCGCCGGCCGTGGTGTAGTACTTGATGACGTCGAGGTACGAAGTCGTGACGAAGAACAACACGCCGATGATCACGAACATGATCGGCACGACCATCGCGAAGGCCGCCAACCCGATGTAGGGCGTCATCTGGGTCAAAATCTCTTCGGTGCCGTACGCCGACGAGGAGATACAGTCCGGCGCCAACACGCCCAGCGCGATGGCGCGATTCAGGCGCTCGCCACTCAGTTGTTCGGTGACCAACGGCCTTCCGAGGACCAAACGCTTTAGCCGATAGCCCCACGACTCGGGGTAGAACTTCACCAAATTGGCGTGCGACGTTAAAATTGGTGCGCGTTTTGCGGCGGGCTGATCCTCTGCAGGCACGAAGTTGATACTAAGCCACTACCCTTCGCTCACCACTGCTCTACGACGCGTACTGTTGGAGAAGTTGCGGCCTAAAGCCTGGTGTGGTCTGATGAGAGCGTGCACGTCATCGTCATCGGCTGTGGCCGAGTGGGTTCCGAACTCGCCATGGAACTCTCCGAAGAGGGCCACTCGGTGGTGATCATCGACAAGAACCGCGACAGCCTTCGCCGGCTGACCCACTACCACGGCAAGACCATCATCGGCTCAGGTTTCGACCGCGACGTACTCTTCCAGGCCGAAGCGAACACCGCCGACGCCCTGGCCGCCGTCACCAGCGGCGACAACTCCAATATTCTTTGCGCGCGAATAGCGCGCGATCACTACAACATCAAGAACGTGGTGGCGCGCATCTATGACCCGGCGCGCGCCAGCATCTACATGAAACTCGGCATTCCCACCGTGGCGACCTCGCTGTGGACCACCCAGCAGGTCAAGCGCTGGCTGATGCCCGCCGACGACTCCATCGAGTGGACCGACACCGGCAACACCATCCACCTCGTAGAGCGCATCGTGCCCGACGCGCTGGCCGGCAAGCCGGTCACCAGTTTCGACGTCGGCGAACACGTGCGACTCGTTGGACTCATCCGCGGTGGCCAGGGCCGGGTCAACATCGAAGGCCTCTTCGCCCAAGAGGACGACATCCTTGAATTCCTCGTCACCAGCGACGGCTTGGCCAAACTGCACTCTTTGCTCGAAGTAGGTGCGCCGTGAAAATCGTCATCGCCGGAGGAGGATCGGTCGGCACCTCCATCGCCCTCGACCTCATCGATCGCCACCACGACGTGACGCTCATGGAAAGGACGACCCCGACCGCCGAACGGCTCAAGAGCCAACTGCCCGGCGTGACCGTGATGGCGGCCGACGCGTGTGAGTTCGCCAGCCTGACCGCCGCCGACGTGCGCGGCGCCGACGTGATGATCGCCGCCACCGGCGACGACGAGGACAACTTGGTGATCAGCTGGCTCTCCAAGCAAGAGTTCGGCGTGCCGCGCGTCATCAGTCGCATCAACAACGCGCGCAATGAGTGGCTCTTCAACGAGAGTTGGGGCGTGGACGTATCGGTCTCGACGCCTGCGCTCATCACCTCGCTGGTGGACGAGGCGGTAGAGGTCGGCGCCATCATCCAACTGATGCCACTCGCCCACGGTCGCATGCAGTTGATTGAGGTCACGCTCAGCGCCCAGGCGCCCGCCGTCGCACAAAATCTCACCCTCGATGAATTACACCTCCCCGACTCACTGCGCGTCGTGGCCGTCGTTCGCAATGAGCAGCCCTTGGTACCCTCGTCGGCGATGCACTTCCTCGAACAGGACCACGTCGTGTTGATGGCGCGCATCGACGCCACGCAAGACTGCGCCGCCGCCTTTATTGGCTAGCGCCGCCCCGGCGTCGCAAACGTCACGACGTAGCATGAAGGCGTGCGCGCGGCCTTTTTCGACCTAGATAAGACAGTCATCGCGAAGTCTTCGCTCGTGGCCCTTGGACCGGAACTGCACGCCCGGGGGCTCTTGCACCGGCGCACGTTGATTCGAGCCGGAATTGGCCAACTCTGGTTTCAACGCTTCGGCGCTGACGAAAAGCGTCTCAACCGGGTGCGCGAGAGGGTGTTGAAACTCACCCGAGGTTGGGACCAGGACGAAGTGCGCCAGATGGTCAAAGAGACCATCAATAAGGTCATCGAACCCTTGATCTACGCCGAAGCGCTCGAACTGATCGATCTCCACCTGGCCCAGGGCGACGAGGTCTATCTCGTCAGCAGCGCGCCAGCGGAGATTGTCGAGCCCTTCGCCGAACTTCTGGGCATGACCGGAGCCATCTCCTCGCGCGCCACCATCGATGAGCACGGCAAGTTCACCGGCGCGATGGACTTCTTCGCCCAGGGCGACAACAAGGCCGTGGCCATTCGTGCGCTCGCTCAAATGCGAGGGATCGATCTCAGCGAGTCCTTCGCGTACTCGGACTCCGAGACCGACGTGCCGATGTTAGAAGCCGTCGGACATCCCTTTGCGGTAAACGCGGATCGCCAACTTTCCAAGATCGCGCACGACCATCAATGGCCACAACTCAGCTTCAGTCATCCGGTGACCGCGCTCAGCCGTTCGAAATCCCATACGCCGTTTCTCGTCAGCGCCATCATCGTCGGCGTGGCCGCTTTGCTCGGCGGCGCGCGTATACAACGGCGTTAAAGCGTTAAGAGATCGCGCGCGCCGGTGTCCGACGAAGGATGACGCAACTTGCTCATGGCGCGGGCCTCGATTTGTCGAATGCGTTCGCGCGTGAGATTCATCTCGGCGCCCACGTCTTCGAGCGTGCGAATCTCGCCGGCGCCATCTAGTCCAAAGCGCATCCTCAGAATCTTCTGCTCCCGTTCATCGAGGGGCTGCAATAGCTTCTCGATCGCGGCGGGCATCATTTTTACCGCGGCCACGTCAAAGGGTGACTCGGCCGAACGGTCCTCGACCACGTCGCCCAGCTCGGCGTCGCCGTCTTCACGCAAGGGCTCGGAGAGAGAAATCGGCTCGGAGCGAAAGCGCAACGCCTCGATGAGCTTGTCCTCGGGCATCTCACACTCTTCGCACAGTTCCTTGATCGTGGGAGGACGACCAAACTTCAACTCGAGGCGGGACTGGGCCTTTTGCACGCGGGCCAACGTGTCCCCGGCGTGCACCGGGAGTCGAATGGTTCGCCCGGTGTTGGCAATGCCGCGGGTAATGGCTTGGCGAATCCACCACGTGGCGTAGGTCGAGAACTTAAAGCCCTTGCGCCAATCGAACTTCTCTACGGCGTGCATCAGCCCCAGGTTGCCCTCTTGAATAAGGTCCAACAGCGGCAAGCCCGAGGCCTGGTACTTCTTGGCGATGGAGACCACGAGACGAAGGTTGGACTGCACGAAGTCCCGTTCGGCCTGATCGCCTCGGTGTCCGGCGCGCTTTAGAGCCTGCTTGCGGCTCGGGGTCAGCTTGATCTTCTTATTCACTTCGGACGCCTCAAGTTCGTCCTTGGCCTCGCGACCTTCTTCGATGGTCTGGGCCAAGCGCACTTCGTCATCTTTCGTTAAAAGGGTGTACTGGCCAATGTCGGACAGGTAGAGCCGTACGAGGTCTTCGTCGTCACGGTCTATGCGATCTTTCGCCATGGTTCCTCTTTGCTTGAGCGAGCAGGCCCGGAAACTCCGGCATCTGTAGTTATACGGAGGTACGCAACTTAGCGGGAAATGCCGAAACTTTCAGCGTTTCCGGCCTCGTCGAGGGCTGTAGTGAGCGATCGGGCGCCCGATTGCCAGACGGGGTCTTCTATCAGAGGGAACCTCGACGCCACGTCGCCCACGGCTCGAATCTCTCGCACGAGGACCCGCGAGGCGAGATCCAGAACTTGAAGCGCGGGCTCGTCGAGGACTCCCTCGGCTCGCGCGTCGCGCAGCGACACGAGTACCCGCGGCCCGACCACCGTCGCCATGGCGAAAAGGACCATTGCGCCCGAGTCGTCGCTCGCCACGGCCCGGCGAAGAGCGTCCTCCAACGGAGCCAACGGTCGCCTCGTCACTTCGTCGAGGTACTCGCGAAAACTGAGGGCGACCTCGCCCAGGGCGCGTGCCATCTCGTAGGTGCGAACGACGTAGGCGTCGTTGGTGAGTGTCGCCGCGCTCTCGCCTAACACCAAGTACGCCGTATCAAAGCACGAAAAGAGGTGCTCCATCGTGTCGCGCGATGAGCTCATTCGTTCTCGGGATGAAACGCGTTCGTGATCGGCATTCGCCGATCGCGGCCAAAGGCCTTCTTCGTGATTCGCACCCCGGGCGGCATTTGGCGCCGTTTGTACTCGCTTCGATCAATCAGTCGCGTGATGCGCGTCACCAGCGCCCGGTCGTAGCCAAGGGCGATGATCTCTTCGGCGGTGGCGTCTTGTTCGACGTAGAGCTCGAGCAGTGGATCGAGAATTTCATAGGGCGGCAGCGACTGATCGTCGCGCTGATCGGGTCGCAGCTCCGCCGACGGAGCTTTGGTGAGTACCGCGGGCGGAATGGGCTCGGGATCGCCGTCGCGACGCGCGACGCCGTTGCGATATCGACAGAGCTCGTAGACGAGGGTCTTGGGCACGTCCTTGATCACCGCGAAACCGCCGGCGGAGTCACCGTAGAGCGTGGAGTAGCCCACCGCCATCTCGGACTTGTTGCCGGTCGTGAGCACGATGGCGCCGGTGGCGTTCGAGATCGCCATCATCAGCACTGCGCGACTGCGCGACTGTATATTCTCGTCCGTCACGCCTTGGGGCTCGCCGTCCAGGACGTCAAACAGAGCCCGCGCGAAAATCTCGTGCGCTCCTTCGATGGGCAAGGTCGTGATCTCGATATCGAGTCGGCCGGCGAGGTCGAGCGCGTCCAAGAGTGAGTGATCGGACGAGTAACGACTGGGCATCGAAAAGCCCCGCACGGCCCGTGCGCCCACCGCGTCGACCGCGATCGAGGCCACGAGTGACGAGTCGACGCCCCCCGACAGGGCCACAATGGCTTCGCGAAAACCATTCTTTCGCAAGTAGTCGCGTGTACCCATGACGAGGGCTTGATAGATCTCTTCGACCTCACCGAGCACTTCCTCGACATGGTTGACGTGCGAGGCCCGGGTGTGGGATTCGTCGCGGGCGTACAGCGTCTCGAGCGGAATGCCCGCCGAAGAGGGGCGCGCCTCGAGTTCACAGATCAAGAGCTCTTCGCTGAAGGCCCTCGCCCGAGCGACGACGTCGCCCTGGGCGTTGACGGCCATGCTCTGGCCGTCAAAGACGAGTTCATCTTGGCCCCCGACCAAATTGACGTAGGCGATTGGACAGTTCGTCTCGAGGGCGCGCTCGCGCAGCATGGCCTCGCGCTCTTCGCGGCGCCCGCGCGCGTACGGCGACGCGTTGGCCACGACGAGTAGTGTCGCGCCCTCGCGCGCAAGGGCCGCGGCGGGACCGTTGCTCGTCCATACGTCCTCGCAGACCAGAAGGCCCACGGCCACCCCCTGCACGTTCACGATGGTCTGAGCACCGACGCCCGGGTCGAAGTAACGCCGCTCGTCAAAGACGTCGTAGTTCGGCAGTAACCGCTTCGTCGCTGTCGCCACGACCCCTTCGTCGCCGAGGGCAACCAGGACGTTGGCGATGTGACCACGTCGCACCTCGTCGTCCAGGGACCGCACCGCGTCGCGACCGTCGCTCGACGGCGCCAGGGTGACACCGAAAGATCCTTCCGCGGCGACGGTGCCCACCAGAATCGGCGGTAGGTTCTCCGACTTGGCGAGGTCGTCGAGGGCTCGGGCGCTGGCCTCAATAAAGCCCTCCTTTAATAAGAGGTCTTCGGGCGGATAGCCCATCAAGGAGAGTTCGGGCGTCAGCACCAAATCGGCCCCCACCAGGGCGGCTTGGGCGCGAAAGCGCCCCAGCGTTTCGACGTTCTGCGCGAAACCGCCCACGACCGCGTTCATCTGCGCCAAGGCGATTCGAAGCGTAGCCACGAAGTGAGCCTAATGGCGTACGTTCTCGTTTCCCAAGGGCCTCAAGGTTTCACACGCCCTTAACAGAACGCGGGGTCCCAGGGGTCGACGAGCCACCAGACTGGGATCGGTCGCGTGAGCACGCGATGACATTTTGTAAGGAGCAGCGTTGTCGTATCAGGCTGAGTACATCTGGATAGACGGGACCGAGCCGACTCACAAGCTACGGAGCAAGACCAAGATCGTCGCCGACGCTAAGAAACCACCGATCTGGGGCTTCGACGGCTCCAGCACGAACCAGGCCACCGGTCAACATTCGGACTGCGTGTTACGGCCGGTCTTCGTGTGCCCCGATCCGCTGCGCGGACCCAAGGACTTGCTGGTGATGTGCGAAGTGCTCAACTCTGACATGACGCCACACCCCACGAACGCTCGCGCGCACGCGGTGACGATCGCGAAGAAGTTCGCGGACTTCGAGCCGATGTTCGGCATCGAGCAGGAGTACACCTTCTTTCAGGACGGCCGCCCCTACGGGTGGCCCGAGGAGGGTTTCCCCGCGCCCCAGGGTCCCTACTACTGCGGGGTCGGTGGCGCCAAGATGCCCGGGCGCGACATCGTCGAAGCGCACACGTTGGCGTGTCAGCGCGCGGGTCTTGGCATCGAAGGGACCAACGCCGAGGTCATGATGGGCCAGTGGGAGTTTCAGGTCGGCGTGCTCAACCCCGTGGCGATCGGTGACCAACTCTGGACCGCGCGCTGGATCCTCGAGCGCATCGCCGAGGAGTTCGACGTCGACGTGAGTTTTGACGCGAAGCCGATCAAGGGTGACTGGAACGGCGCGGGCGCGCACACGAACTTCTCGACCAAGCAGATGCGCGCCAGCGGCGGGTTGAGCGCGATCGTCGCCGGCTGTGAGGCACTGGGCGCGCGCGTGGCGGATCACATCAAGGCGTACGGAGTTGGCATCGAAGAGCGACTCACCGGCGCGCACGAAACCCAACACTGGTCCAAGTTCTCCTACGGGGTATCGGACCGCGGCGCGTCGGTGCGCATTCCGGCCGCCGTCGCGGGCGACAAACGGGGCTATCTCGAAGACCGTCGTCCCAACTCCAACATCGATCCCTATGTCGTCTCAGCGCTGATGGTCGAGACGATCTGTGGCGCAGCGAAAAAAGGAACGGGTACGAAGAAGGCCCCCAAGAAGTCGCCCGCCAAGAAGAAGGTTGCGAAGAAGGTTGCAAAGAAGGCTCCGGCGAAGAAGTCGCGCGCGCGCTGACGCTCGAGCATAAAAGCCCGCCGCTGCGTGGCGGCGGGCTTCGTGGTCTCTTCGCCGAATCGCCGGTCTAGAAGGAAGGTGCGAGAATGTCCAGCATGCAAAGCCAGGCCCAGTACGTTCTTCGAACTGTCGAGGAACGCGGCGTGCGCTTCGTGCAGCTTTGGTTCACCGACGTGCTCGGGCGCCACAAGGCCTTTCACGTCACGCCGGCGGAACTCGAAGACGCGCTCGATCAGGGAATGACCTTTGACGGCAGCGCCATCGACGGGTTTTCGAGAACCACCGAGTCCGACCTCTTGGCCCGGCCCGACCTCACTACCTTTCAGCTGCTGCCCTGGTACGAGCACGGCACCGGGGTGGCGCGCGTCTTTTGTGACATCGTCAACATTGACGGCACGGCCTTTGACGGATGTCCGCGCCAGCAGCTGCGTCGTGTCCTGGACGACGCGCGAGCCAAGGGCTTCACGTTCTTCGTCGCGCCCGAGATCGAGTACTTCTACTTCGCGGACCTTGATCCCGCGACCGGTCCCGTGCCCCTCGATCACGGCAGCTACTTTGACCTGCTACCCGACGACACGCCGAGTCAGTTGCGCCGCCAGACCGTCCTTGTCCTCGAAGAGATGGGCATCGGCGTCGAGCATGCCCAGCACGAGGACGCCCCCGGCCAGCACGAGATTGATTTGCGCTACACCGACGCACTTACGATGGCCGACACCGTGATGTCGCTGCGCCACGTCGTGAAAGAGCTCGCCCGCCAGGCGGGGGTCGCGGCGAGTTTCATGCCCAAGCCTCTTGTCAACGTGCAGGGATCGGGCATGCACACGCACCTCTCGCTCTGGCGCGACGAAAAGAACGCCTTCATCGGTGAACACACCTACGGACTGAGCGATCTGGCGGCGAAGTTCATCGCGGGACTCGTGCGCCACGCGCCCGAGATCACGGCCGTCACCAATCAGTGGGTGAACTCCTATAAGCGTCTCGTGCCCGGCGCCGAAGCACCGGTCGACGCGAAGTGGGCGCGCTACGACAGCGCCGCGCTGGTGCGCGTGCCCTCAGTCAAGCCCGGGCGAATCGACTCAACGAGAATCGAGTACCGTTCGCCCGACTCCGCGGCGAACCCCTATCTGGCCTTCGCGGTCATGTTGGCCGCGGGGCTGCGCGGCGTGATGGGCAACTACGAGCTCCCCGCCGAGGGTGAGCGCACTGCCGCGCTGCCCCAGTCACTGGCCCAGGCCGTCGATCTCATGGCCTGCTCCTCGCTCATGCACGAGACGCTCGGCAGCCACCTCGTCGAGTGGTTCTTGCGCAACAAGCGCGCCGAGTGGGACGCCTACCGCGGTCAGGTCACCCCCTTTGAACTCGAGAGGTACTTGCCGTTGCTGTGAGTATCGACGTCGTCCTCTGCGTTCCCTCGTGCGAAGGGCCGGTGCGCAAAGCCTTTGACGTCACCGGGGTCACCCCCGCCGTCGCCACGTCCGCGCGCTTGAACGAGATCACCGCGCTCGAGCCCGCGAGTGGTTTTTCCGGAGCGGTCATCAACGCCGCGGCGCTGCCCTTCAGCGAGGCCATGGGGCTCTGTCGCCAGCTGCGCCAGCGCGAGCGCGCGGTCGGCCCGATCATCTTGCTGCTCGACCACTACCAACTCGACGAACTGACCTTTCGTGAGGACCTCTTCGACGACTTCGTGGTGGGTCCTTACGACGTGAGTGAGCTGGCGACTCGCCTGCGCCATCGACTGCGCCGCGCGGGCAACGAGAGCGTGGCCCCGCGCATCGAGCACGCGGGGCTCTCNNTGGGGCTACGAGTACTACGGCGGTGCGCGCACGGTGGACGTGCACGTACGACGACTACGAGCGAAGATGGGTGAGGAGCACGCGCACCTCATTCAAACAGTGCGCTCAGTGGGCTACAAGTTCGGGACGTCGAACGAGTACAACGCTTAACGCTCGGGCACGTAGGCCCACAGCTCCACTTCCGCCTGGGCCCCCAGGGGCAACTCGGCGACGGCGACGGCCGTTCGCGTGGGCAGTGGATCGCTGAAGATCTCCAGCCACACCTCGTTGCACGCGGCGAAATCCTTCATGTCTAAGACAAACAGCGAGGTTTTGACGACGTCGCCCAACGTGGCGCCGGCTTCGCTAAGAACGGCCTTCGCGTTTTCGAGGGCTTGGCGCACTTGGGCGGCGGTGCCGCCGTCAACGAACGTGGGGGTCGCTCGGTCGGGCAGTACGCCGAGCTGACCCGAAAGAATGACGAAGTCACCGGCACGGCGCCAGTGAGAGTACGGACGCTGAGGGCTCACAAGGCTCAGCTAAAGGAGTTGCCGCAGCCACACGTGCGCGTGGCGTTGGGNNTCGGAGTCGAAGTACATGTCGTAGTTAAAGCCCGAGCACCCGCCAGACTTAACGGCAACGCGCAGCGCTAAGGGCTCGTCGGCACCGGCGGCGGCGATGAGCTCAGCCACCTTGGTGATCGCCGTATCAGTCAGGGTGATGGGCTCAGTCACCTTCGCGGTCAAACTCACGTTGGTAGTGGTCATGGTGGACTCGGCTCCTTTAGAAATCCTCCCTTCTATGGTAGCGAAGGATTTCGCAAATGAACACCCCAGATCGAAGGATTTAACGTAAGGCTTAGGCTTTAAATCCCTCATCACCAGGGGTGAGAATGGCGATAGCCCCGTCGCGATTGATGATCTGGGGTTCAACGCAAGGGATGGCCTCGAGCGACCGGGCGTAGTCGAGCACGTCGCGCGCACTGGAAAAGTGAGCGATTGCTTGAAGGTTGCGAATGGTGGGAAAGATCATCTCGAACTCGCCGCGTTCGTGGGCCGCGAGCGCGTCGAGGGGGCGAATCCACAAGTCGGCCACGGTCTCACCGGCGTCGTGCGTCGCGACTTGTCCCATGGGAGCGAGCGCGACGAAAAACCGCGTGTCGTAGCGCCGGGGCGGACCCACCGGGGTGATCCAGTGCGCCACGTACTCAAGTCCTCGAAGATCCAACAGTAGAACTTCCTCTTTCATCATCGCGAGAAAATCCATCTCACCGGCGTTCACGGCGCGCCGATGCGACGCGAGACGCGTCACGTCGTCGCGCGCTGTAAATTTCGCGGCGACACCGTTGGCGTCGCACGCGATCAACAACCCCGCCTCTTCGAAAAGCTCTCGCAGACACGCCACGTAGAAGGCCAGTCCACCACTCGTCAGTTCGAGTCGTCGCGACGCCGCGTCGTCGCTCAGGCCATAGACCAGACGTTCGGTGTCCGCGTCGGTGTCGTCTACGCCACCGCCGGGAAAGACGTAGGCCCCTCCGACAAAGTCGCTACGAAGGTTTCGACGAAGCATAAGAATCTCATAACCATCGGATCCATCACGCAGCGTCAAAACGGTGGCGGCGGCGCGTGGAATCAATATTTCAGCCATAGTGGTCAAACTAGCGAGTTCCGTCTGCTGTAAATCACACAAGCCGCGTCCACTAAGTTTGAGGGTCGTAACGCCAAAGGAGCACCGTGGCAAAAAAGCCCGCCCAAAAGTATCGTCCACCGACGAAAGCCCCCGCCAAGGGCGGACGGCCCGCGGGTCTGTTCACGTGGCTCGCCGTGGGACTCGTCATCGTCGTGGTCGTGGGGCTCGTCATCATCAAGGTCGCCAATGGCGGCAGCGCCGGGGGCGGCCCAACGAGCTTTCAGCCGACCGATCCCACGACCTTCAGTGAGCTCACCAAGGTTCCCGCGTCGGTCTTTAATACGGTCGGCATCACCTCACCTGTCGCGGCAGTGACGGCGCCCTTAGCCGTCAAGGGCCAGCCGGAGCTCCTGGCGTCTAACGCCAGCGGCAAGAAGGTGCCCGAGATTCTCTACATCGGCGCCGAGTACTGCCCCTTCTGCGCCGCGCAGCGCTGGGCCACCATCATTGCGCTGAGCCGCTTTGGCACCTGGGGCGGGCTCGGCAACATGTCGAGTTACTCCCAAGACGTCGATCCGAACACGCCAAGTTTTACCTTCGTACACGCGACCTATAAGTCCAAGTACGTGGCCTTTGTCGGCGTGGAGGAGTACACGGACTACATCGATCCCGCGACGAACTACTACGCGCTGTTGCAAAAGCCCACGGCCGCGCAGAATGCGCTGATAACGAAGTACGACGCGCCTAAGTACATCCCGGGCCTGACCGTCGCACAGGCGAAATCGATTCCCTTTATCACCTTCGCGAACAGGTTTCTCGTGGCCGGCGCGAGCTTCAGCCCGACCACACTCGCGGGCTCGACGCGTAGCCAGATCGCCGCGGGACTGAGTAACGCCTCCAGCCCCGTCACCGAGGCCATCATCGCCTCGGCCAACGATCAAACGGCGGCCGTCTGTACGTTGACGAAGAACCTACCGAGCAACGTCTGTACGAGTGCGGGCGTGAAGACTGCCAGAAAGGCGATGGGTCTGAAGTGATCGAATCGGAACTTCGAGTTCCGCGTTGGGCCGAAGTTGTCACGTTTGTTCTCAGTTTGATTGGCCTCGGTCTGTCGATCTATTTGACGATCGCCCACTTTCAAGGCGCCCAGATCCTTGCGTGCTCGAACTCGGGCTTCATTGACTGCGCCAAGGTCACGACGTCGGCCCAGTCGTCTTTCCTGGGGATGCCAGTCGCCATCTTGGGCCTGGCGAACTACACCGCCATGGCCGTGCTCAACTCTCCGTGGGCCTGGCACACCCGGTGGCGATGGCTCCACGTGACACGATTCATCCTGGCCATCGGTTCGATGTGCTTCGTTTTGTGGCTCCTCTACGCCGAATTCATCATCATCAACAGCATCTGTCTCTACTGCTCGGCCGTGCACGTCACCACGTTCTTGCTACTCATCGTGCTCACGATCGTGAGCCCCACGCAACTGGGCTGGACCCGGTCAGGTGCGAGTTAGCGCGCGACGCTCAAACTCGTTCAGACCGCCCCAAATGCCGTAGGACTCGTGGCGTTCGAGCGCCGCGTGCAGACACTCATCGCGTACGGCACAGCCCGTACAGATTCGCTTGGCCAGCTGTTCGCGCTCGAGGCGGTCTTCCTTGCGCTCCGCGGCGTCCGCGGAGTAGAAGAGCGATCCTTCGCTACCTCGACAGGCCGCGGCGCTCGACCAATCCAACGACCAAATCGCCATGTTCGCCCCCCGCCATCGCCTTGACACGCAGACTAACCAGTGGTGGGCCCACGCACAAGAAAACAATTGACGGTAAAGACCGTGACACCAAAAGGAGTAAATCAATGCTCCGCTACGCTGAAGTTCGTGGCTACTGTTCTTCTCGCCAGCGATCTGGCCTCGCTGCGCCGTGAGCTTGAGACCGTGTTGGCCGGCCCGGACGTCGAGATCGAAGAGGCCTCGAGTGGCGCCGAGACCCTGGCCCGGGTGATCGAGGGCGGCGTGGATCTGGTGGTAGTGGACCTGCAGATCGGCTCGATGGGCGGCATGGCCATCACGATGGAGTTGCGCAACCTCGAGTCCTACGGCGGCGCCGATCCGGTGTCGGTACTGATGCTGCTCGATCGGCGCCCGGACGTCTTTCTCGCCCGGCGCGCCGGCGCCGACGGCTTTCTCGTCAAACCGCTGGACCCCCAGCGACTGCGTCGCGCCGTACGGGCGCTCCTACGTGGGGAGAGTTACGAGGACGAATCGTTGCGTCCGGCAACTGTCCGCGTCGGCAGTACCGACTCTCAATGAGTGAGCCGAAGCCTCCCCCGTCGGGACTCGCGCGCTTTCGCGCTCGCCTGACGGGCCACGAATCGGAGCGAGCGCCCTCGCCCGAGGCCGAGGCCATTCACGCCCGCGTCGATCAGCTGCGCGACCTCGAACTTCGCGACGTGATGACCCCGCGGGTGGACGTCGCGTTTCTCACCTTTCCCGTCACGCCCGAGGCGATCGCCGAGGCCGTGCGCGACACCGGCCACTCGTGTTTTCCCGTAGTGAGTGACGATCTCGACGACGTACTCGGCGTGCTCTTTGTCAACGACCTCTTTCGAAGTTCGACCCTAAAGCGCGCCATCGGCGTCACCTTGCCCACGGCCGAGGAGATCGCGAGAAAGATCCGCCGTCCCCTCATGTTGCCCGAGACCTTCGACCTCCTCGAGAGTTTGGGTCAGATGCGCCAACAGCACCGCACTTTCGCGCTGGTGCTCGACGAACACGGCGGCGTGGCGGGCGTCGTGTCGATTCGCGACATCCTCGAACAGTTGGTGGGCGATCTGAACGACGAGTTCGACGAAGACGAAGAGCCGACCATCGTGCGCATCCGCCAAGACCGCTGGTTCGTCGACGGTCAGACCCACGTCGACCGGGTCGAAGAGGAGTTGGGACTCGAGATCCCGGAAGGTGAGTACGTCACCATCGCCGGCTTCGTGCTCGATCTCGCCGGCGAGATCCCGATCGCCGGAGCGAGCTACGCGTATGACGACTGGACCTTTCGCGTGCAGTCGATCGAACGGCGCAGAATCAGCGAACTCGTCATCGAGTACCACCCACCGAGCGAACCAGAACTGGTGAGCCCGCTCTGAGCGTGGTCGCCAATACCGCGCAACGACTAGGATTGTCAGGCTGCGGGGTAACTCGCTGCGGGCTGTAGCGCAGCTTGGTAGCGCGCTGCGTTCGGGACGCAGAGGTCCCGGGTTCAAATCCCGGCAGCCCGACCACCAGGTAGTGCACAGGTGAATGAAGCACAGGCCCCCATCGTCTAGCGGCCTAGGACACCACCCTTTCAAGGTGGCGGCACGGGTTCGAATCCCGTTGGGGGTGCAAAGGAAATTCGACGAAAGCCCAGTAATTTCAAGGGCTTTGGAGTGACCGCGACTGGCCACCAGTGACCACGACTGACCTCTGTTACACGCCAATAAGCGCCCATGAAGCGCCAATAAGCGCCCAACTCAGTGGTGAGATTGGATGATCGCAACGACCTCGTCACGACGATAACCCTGTTGCCTCGCGTACTCCAAGAGCTCATTGACTCGAACTACCACAGCGCTGCGTTGCGACGATCCCACGACTCTCACTCCGCGACCCCTCGTGAAATCAACCAGGCCCTCGTCTCGCAAGATGTGCAGAGCCCGAATCACGGTGTTCTTGTTAACCCCCAGAACCGAGGCCAGGTCGATGGCCGGGGGCAAACGCTCACCCGGCGGCGCCTCGCCATCGGCGATCGCGCGACGAATCTCAGCGGCCACCTGTTCGTAAAGGGCAACGGCTTCGTTCTTGTCGACTTCGGGAGTGCGCATGGTACTATCTAACATAGTACCATCAAAGACCAGAAGTGAGAGCACGAATCGATGATCATTACACCCACGAATCACGATGCTCCCCTTGAGGATTCCGACGCCATAGAGCTGCTGATAAAGGAAGCGCGGGCAAAAACGCGTCGCCGTCGGCTCGTGATCAGTTTGATCGTCTGCGTGGTCCTCGTTGCCGGCCTACTCGCCGTCGTTGTCGGTGGTGGTTTGCGTTCAACTGTCCCGCGAGGTGGAGGGACTGCGTCATCTATTACATCGCGCGAAGGAATCAGCACCGCCTCGAAAACGTTCGTGCCGACTCATTCACCCGATCTCATACAGCCCACGACGCTTGCTGCCAAGCCCAACGGTGACGTACTCATCCTCGACCCTTCCCGTGACCAGATACTCCAACTCGCGCCCAACGGAACACTCTCGGTCTTCGCCGGTAACGGTCGGGTTGGTTTCTCGGGAGATGGTGGTCCCGCCAGAGCCGCCGAACTTGATTTCGGTTACTTCGCCGAATCGGGGGTTGCGGTTGCACCCTCCGGCGTCGTCTATCTCGTCGACGAAGACAACTGCCGGCTCCGATCGGTGAACCCTGATGGGATCATCCAGACGGTTGTGAGTGTTCCCCTTCAACGTGGCGGGACGGGTTGTCAGCTCAATGGCGTCGCCGTCTCGCCCTCGGGTGCCATCTACGTCTCCACGTACAGCAACATCGAGCGCGTCACACCGCAGGGAACCCTCGCGTGGGTCGCCGGTTCTCGAGGCGCAATAATTAACGAGCCAACGAATCCGACCGCGTCGACGATCGTGATGAGTCCTGAGAGCATTGCGTTTGATGCCAACGGAAATCTCGACATTGTGAATAACGGTCCGCGCGTGATCTACCAGTTGAGCCCGTCGGGCAAAATTACGAACCTTGGTGACGCGTACGCTACGCAACTGGCGACAACTCCCAACGGCAACGTTCTTGTGGGAACTCACGAAGGCGAGATTGATCTCATCGCATCGCAGGGGATGAGTGTCAAGCCTTACCACGACGTAGTTCCGGAAAAGGTTGAAGGACTCAATTGGGGTCACTCGGGCTTTCAAGAAAACGGTATCGCAGTCACAACCTCGGGCGTGATTTACGTCGACAACGCACAGGGCAATGGCTGGGGTCGCGGTTCAGTGCTTGTTCGCATCGCCACTGACGGTAAGACTGAGGTGGTTCCGATTCACACGCCGCTAAGTCGAACCCTGCCTGTCATCGGTGCTCCCGGCTTTCCGGCGACCCTCTACATGGCCCCTCGCAGATCGGCGGCATCGGCGCTCGCCGCGTGTCCGAACAACGCCGGACTCGAACCGTTCACACCCGCTGCAATCAGAGGATCGAAGACCCTTGCGGCGCACTATCAGAGCGGACGGTACGCCAGCGAGCTTCCTGCCACGGATCGCTCGTGGTGGGTGGGGGCTTTTGCTAGTTTCCAGGGCGCCGACCTCGGCATCCACTGGGCGACAAACGGAAAGCCGGCGAAAGGTACCATCGATGCGAACAAAATCGGGTCGGCGTGTGGAGAGTCCCTCATTCGAAACTCGATCTTGGTGTCGATCAAGGAATCGGGTTACTCAGGCGCCACAGGAGTTTTGTACTTCCTCGATAGAGATGGTCATCCTTTCGTCTATTACGCGGTGATAGCGAATAGCTAGTGTCCCGTCGCACATCTGCGAAGTCTGTCATCCAAACGAACGTGTCTCATACCTCGCACCGGCGGGGTTCATAATCGACTTGAGCGGCGCGGAACGGACCAACTGCAGCGTGATAGACGTCATGGGTATTAATTATCCCTAGATGCACTCCTGATTTTTGCGTCCGAGTCTTGTCCGATAGGGATTGCGTGAGGGTTAATTTCGGAGAGCCGACGTCAACAATCCGACTGGCGTCTTCACCCTTGGAATGATTGACCCGCTTTCGAGAAGATCTCGAAATCAACTGGTTGGCGAGACGCCTACTTCATTACGCATTGGACCGCGACATGAATGGTCTTCCCGACCTTGACAGTGATCGGACGAACCGCGCCGCACGCTCCACGTTGACCGTTCTGGATGAACTGAGGCGAACTGGCGGTGACTTTCCAGGTTCCTATCGGAATGTGGGCAATGAAGCGCCCAGCTGCGCTCACAGATGTGCCGGTCAGAGTTACCGTGCCGGTGGCGTTCTGAAACTCTGTGACCGGAGCGAAAGTTACGATGCCTCGTGCAGGAATGGATTCACCCGGCGCGGGTCCACCAACAAGTCTCAACGTGCCAATTACGGTCCCAGTCTTAAGTGGAGCGTTGGCGGCTCCCGTCGGCGAACTCCAACACGCAAATGGCAATACTCCAGCAAGTGCGAGGGACATGATTGAAAACGTGATTCGTTTCATATTCAACCTCCATACGTACTTAAGGGCGCCGCATTCGTGCTTCTTACTCACCCGGGATCCATTAACCCGTTTATCGTGATGAGGACAATGCTAGGTCGGGTGCGATCCATGTATAACAGCACCTGCGGATTCAACGGGTGAACGCATGGTTGATGCGATCTACACGGTGACTATGTTCCAGTGGCTTCCTGCATCGATCGTTCGAAAGAGCGAGAACGTCGCCTGACTCGACCTTTCCTTTACGAGCGCAAAGCCGGTTGAACGACTGGTGAATAGGACTTGAGAGACGGGGTCGTTGAGAACGACGCTCCAAGTACGTCCCCAGTTCGTACTGCGCACCAGGTGGTAACTCGAATTCGACGCTTGCTGGTGGAGAATCGTCCCCGGTACTGGCGCCGCCGGCAGACCCGGCACGATGGAGTAATAACTCCCTTGATAGGTGCTCGAAATTTTTCGAAGGGGCTTGAAAGTCGTTCCGGCGTCGTAGGAAATGAAGAGCCACGACGCTTCGTTGTTCCATCCCGAAGGCACCGAAGAGGCCGGCGGATAGACAATCCCCGCGCTCTGGCCCTCGGCGAGCAGGACTCGGTTGGTCACGGCGTCAATCGGGGTAAAGCTCGAACCGAAATCTTTAAATGAAGGTCCGTTCCACGCGCCCCAGGAGCCGTTAGGCAAGAGTCGCGCGTTGGCGGCGAATCCACGATCGTTCCCGGCAACGAACCAACCTTTGGATCCTGCGAACGTGAAAGATCCAACTAATTGCGTGCCTCCCGCGGGCATCCCCATTCGTGCGCTCGATTTACTCGACCACTGGTCCACGTTTGAACGTGTGCCGAGCAGGTAGGCGCCACCCGTATTGGATCCTCCGAAAAGGTACGTCCACGCTCCGTGCGTGGCCATCTGGACAACGCCAGCGGTGAGTGAGAGTGGATCAAGGCGAACTTGTTGCCACGTTTTGCCACCGTCATGGGTTGACCACAAACGACTCACCGAATTCGGACTGGCCGTAGTCGACGTTACGGGGGCAGGGACGGTGCCGTAAATCCAACCGTTCTTCGCGTCAGCGAAGTGTACGGTGAGGGTCGCGTACGTGGTGCCGTACGTGCCCCACGATTCCAGCAGGAGTCTTCGACTCAACTGACTCGGAATTGGCACAACATTCCACGAGGAACCTGCGTTGCCGGTGCTGCGCAGGGCAGCGCAAGTTTTCGCGGCACAGTCATAGAGCGAGAGGACGTAGCCCCGTTGAGGGGTCGGGAACGACAGGGAAATCGAGTCCGGTTGACCGGTAGACGCACCCGCCACGTTTGATGTTGGAATCAGCAAAAGCACGAGGAGCAAACAGACGATCCGCGGAGATAATCTCGAGTCCTTTTTCACTGAATCTCCTTTAATCTTTCCGGTTTATCACGCCGAGGTGTTCCGTGGCTTCGGGTCTCCGATACCAGCAAGTCAATTTTGTCTGTAACTAGAACTGCGACATCGAATAAATCGAATCGAGGTTCGGCCCTGAGTGCTTTATGCGCTCGTTGGCTATTGCGGTCACGTCGAGATCAGTACCCGAGCGCAGTTGAATCACCGGGTGACCGTTTGGCCACACTTTCCACTTACTCCCGTCGATGTGCTTTACGATCACGTTGCCTAGATACGCATCAACCTCGTTTGAAAGATCTACTTTTCCGTGGTGCGATGGGTCGGAGTTCCACGAATCCAATCGTTGGTCTAGTAAAGCAAGACTTTCTGGATCATCGTTAAGAGCAAGTCCGTGTTCGCGGGACCAAATTCGTAGTCGCTCACATGAGTGGATCAACTCCTTAAGTCTGTCGGGATTGTCGAACCCAGGTGAGCCATAAACACTCACCCCTCGTGCAACGCCATGCTTTGGCCCCATCCACCGACGTCGAAATCGAAATCGCTTCACTTGTCGACCTAACCGATTGTGACTTTTGAGGTGAAGGATAGAGGACAAAGAACTCCTGTGTTGAGTGACAAATAATAGTGAGGGCCGAAAAACTAAGTTTCACATCGCAGCCTCCAATAACTGGTACCAGACCTGTCACGTCGGGTCTCAGACAGCAGACAGGCTCGCATCTGCATGTCAAAGAATCGCTTCAACGTGGTCGAAGAAGGTTATGTGACTGGATCGGCGGACGCCTTAGACTCTGAATGAAGTTCCTTCTCGCTCGCCTATCTCGTGAACATCTCTGAGCGCAGCTCGATTCTGCTGTGGGCCGTCGATTGAACGGCCACAGCCGGTCCGTAACATTTTTGCGGACACTTTGGACAAACTCGCACAATAACTAAGTAGGACGAGACGAAGGACTTGGCTTGACTGAAAGTGACGCTGAGATTGTGCGCCGTTCCACGAGGGGCGATGCAAAAGCGTTTGGCGAACTCTTCTGGCGCCACAACGGAGCGGTTCACGGGTATATGGCTCGCCGTACGGGGCGCGACGTCGCGGACGATCTCGTTGCTGAAGTGTGGCTTCGTGCCTTTCGAAGTCGTAAAACATTCGATCTTCACTACCCTGACGCCCGTCCCTGGTTATATGGAATTGCCCGTAACGTCTTGAGTTCGCACTGGCGACAACTGGCGAAGGCGGCGCCGCTCGTGCCCGCGGCAATCAGTGATCCGTGGCCGGAGCTAGAAGAACACCTCGAAGAGAACGAGCAGCGCGTGGCCCTATTGAAGGCACTCGACATGCTCACGAACGAGGAGCGCGAAGTGTTGCTCCTCGTGGCATGGGAGCAGTTAAGCCCTACGGCAATCGCGCTCATGCTGGATGTTCCAGCCAGCACAGTTCGCAATCGACTACATCGAGCCCGCGTGTGCATGCGTTCAGGTCTTGAAGCGGACTTCAAAGCTCTTGACCAAGAAAAGGAGAATTGACATGGACAACTTCGAACTCTTGGAGCGCCTCGGCGCCGTGGAGCCACCCGACTTGATGGTGACGGCGCAGGTGGCGGCGGCATTAGAGGGAGCCGCGAGCAAGGGCGGGTCCAAAGATGGCATCCGAAGCCGATCGTCTCGTCTTCGGCGTCGACCTTTTCTCCTGTCGACTCTGGCGGTGGTATTGATTGTGGTTACCGCAGTGACGTTGTTGTCCACCGGCAGCGGGTTAACTTCCCCAATTACCACATCAGCTCAGCCTGGACATTCGATGCCGATCGGTTCAGGAGGTTCAACATCAAATCCACGCCACGGTACGTGGCTTCTTGCGGATGACGCTTTATCCGGCACGTGGCAACAGAATGTGTCGGGTCCGCCTCCGGGTTACTTCACGTGTCCTGACTCTTCGACGTGCTTCGCCATGAGCGGAAGTTACGCCAGTGCTCAAGCAGGTGCCGCGACGTCCGAGTCACTCTACGCCAGTACTGACTTCGGTTCGACTTGGACTGACTATCCGATGCCGAGTGGCTTTCTGTCGACGAGCCCTCTGGTGTGCAGTGACGCCACGGACTGCGCGGCTGGCGGAACGTACAACGCTCAGCCGGTCCTCGTCACGACCAGCGACGGTGGGCACTCATTCACCATTAGTCCATTGCCCGCCGGAGTAGGAACGATTTATTCGCTCTCGTGCC
This sequence comes from Acidimicrobiaceae bacterium, assembly GCA_003134515.1. GTDB lineage: Bacteria > Actinomycetota > Acidimicrobiia > Acidimicrobiales > RAAP-2 > RAAP-2. The sequence continues at coordinate 21,687 of PLBM01000093.1, forward strand.
CATCAACGCAGTTCTGCGCCGGGTTGGTCGCCAAGAACGCCGACACCAATTTGGTCCCGGAGGACGCGACGTTGCTCACGACGAGTGATGGGGGCGCTCATTTTTCGAATAGTTCAATCGTCGCGGGCGATTCCATGGAGCAGATCGTCTGTTCTTCTGATGCGGCTTGCACCACCATCGGGGTAAGCGATTCCCTGGGAATCAATGATTGGACTGCCGGAGTCTCAGCCGTTACCACCAATGGCGGTCAAACGTGGTCGGCGGGAACATTCCCCGTCGGCTTCGGCGTCGATTACCTGTCTCAGATTTCGTGCGCTGACGCAGAGCACTGTTCGGTGATTGGAAACATCGAAATGCCGATTGCGAATCCTCCAGCATGCGCGACCATCAAGCCGTCGCCACCTAAGTCCTCGCCAACGACGCCACCGGAACAGTCTTCGGCCGTTGCAGCGATATCGAAACTCGAGTATCACTACGCAATGGCTGCCTATCAAAGTGCCGACTCGAAGTCATTCAGCTGCGAGGGTGGTGATAATGGTTATACGATAATCACCGACATTGCGTCGACGTCCGATGGAGGTCGTACCTGGACTCCAGAGCAATTACCGAGCGATGTACCGCAGCCACAGCTCTCGGGAATCAGTTGTCCGAGCGACAGTGAATGCTGGGCGTCAGGATCCGCTGCGATTCCCCAGCAAATCGGTAGTGGCTATAACCTTGGGTCGTCAGTTTTGCTCGGCACGACGAACGCCGGAGCGTCGTGGTCGAAGGTCATCTTTAGTGTTCCTGGCGGCTCCCCAAATTTCGACGGACAGTCGTTCCTCAGCGCCGCGTTCATAAGTTGTCCCAGTACCAATGACTGTGCGGCGAATGGATCGGGAGCGCAAAGTGCTCCAAGTGCTCCGATTTACACGTTGAAAGTTCCCGGCAACGCGGCCTAGATCCAGTCGACGCAACTAGTCTGCACCTTTGGCTCATCAATGACTGTGATGAATGCCAACACATCTTGGACCGTTGTCGCCGCTGACGAGTGACGGTGGCCACCGCGCTACGAACTGCCAAGATTCGGATGCATATCTGTCATGTCGGGTCTCCGACACCAACGATCTNNCAATTATGAATTCAATTCGAAGACCTAGTGACTTAACTCGACACTTTCGAACCGTTGCGCTCGCGTTGGTCCTCGGTGGCCTGATTTTGCCCGCGCTCCCCGCTGGGGCGCAGCCTGCGCTTACCACTGCCGGAAGCCATGGAAGATTCACTCAAAGCTTCACTCTTGATAATGGGGCTATGAAAGTTCGTCCCGCACCGAAATCGATGAAACCCACGAGAACCGAATCCGAAGCCGCAACCGATATCTGGGCAACGTCGGGAGTGGCCAGCACTCAACGACGATTCGTTGGGTTCGGTCTCGTCACGATAACCATCAAGGTGAAGGGAGTGCCCACCGTGAAAAGTCTGCCGGCGTGGATCGGCGTGACCTACTCCAACGAGGTCCAGTCATGCACTGCAATGACTGGACCGCCAAAGAAGTTGACACCTCCGCATTCAGATGGATACGCCGCGGTCATTCTTGGTGACCGCCGCGGGAGCCCAGCGGTTGTCTACACCGCTGCCGCGGATGTGTGCGATAAGTACCGACCGGCGAGCGTTCAAGATGCCCTTGAGATGTGGTCGGTTCCCTGGACCTACGTTCGAGCAGGAGTGGTAGCGGCCCACTACCCAAGTTGCGCCAAGTGGTACTCAACAGCCGGGGGATTTTCTCCAAAGAGTGGACTCACCATCACCGAGTTCGCCACCCAAGCGGAAGATCCCGCCGAAATGCCAAGGGGCTACTGTCAGCCTGCGCATACCTACATGGACGATTCGAGCCAGGTTGCCGGACTTACACTCACTACTCATCACGACACCACGGGGCCCCGACAACAAGTGACATCGTAAAAATTACCAAAGAGTGACTAGTTTCTAGCTGTCACAGCCAGTACGCGTTGGCGCATTTCTTACCTCGGGCTTCCAACACCAACCATCACACCGCTTGATCAAGTGCGATCACGCCTTCACTCTACGTACGACGAAGAGCGACAGCGCCCCCAGCAGCGCCGCCGCAATGAGGTAAAGGCCACCTTCGAAGGACTGCAGTGTCCAATATTGACTGTCGGGTATGTACCACTGAACGTCAGTGAGACCTAAATGCTTGAGGCAGTAGGTATCGGAGTGCGCCGGTTTACCATNNGTCTTCGATATAAACCCCTCCGAGAAGGGCCACGAATTTGCGGGAGCTCCACCTGGCACGATAAATCCACTCGACGAGCCCACCTCCACTCCATTGCCCTCTAACACGACGATTGAGGGTGACCCGAGATTAAGGAGGACTCCGGACGAGAAGAAGCCTACGAAGATCGCCGCGAAGAGGACCGCGGCGGCGGCGAGGGACCAGCCGGGTCGACGAACGATGAGCCCGACGGCGGCGGCCAGTGCGAAGCAGAAGATTCCGCAGGCGACTTCGATGAAACCCGAGATCGCAAAGACCTTGGGCATGATTCGAGGTGCGACGTGCGCCGCGCCGACCCACCACGAGAACAGCCAACACAGCGGCACGAGGATGACTACCAGTGACACGACGCTCATGAGGTACTTGTTCATGAGCCAACGAGTGCGAGAGCCCGACTGGGTCCAGGCCAGACGATTCGTCTTTTGCTCGATCTCGTACGCCACGGCGTTTACGCCGAGGATCAGTCCGAAGAGTGGGGCGAATGTCATGCCAATACCGATGACCACCTCGTTGAACTTTCCGCTGTTGTAGAGGGAGAACTGCACATGTTCACAAAATTTGGCGTCTCTAGAGGTGAACCCGCTGACCTCGCCTTTACAGGGTGCGGATAAGTACTCGCGCCACAGCGATTGCTCGTGCAGGCCCATGATCAGCGCCCACACGGATACGGCAACGGCGAGCAGGGCGAACGCAATCACGATGGAGCGCTGCTGGCGCCACACGACCCACATCAGCGCGCACCGCTTTCGATCTCGTCGACGTCGCGACCATCACGATGGGGCGAACCTGCTCGCAGATAGGCCAAGACAATCTCCTCCAGGGTTGGTCGATCGACGAGCCAACGATCGTCGTTGAAGGGAAGTCCCACCCGCACGAGGAGCGACCGTCCTCGGGCGCTGCGCTGCTCGTTAACGACCGTGATGCCCGGCGGTAATGCGAGATCATCGTCGCCGACAATGGAGAGAATTCGGTGGGTCTCCACTATGTACTCGGTGTCGTCCGAAAGGACCACTCGAGCGTGCGCGAGCACGATGACGTAGTCACAGATGGCCGCCACGTCGCTCAACGCGTGCGTAGAGAGCACCACGCTCGATTCGCTGTCGGCGACTTGGCGCATCAGCAGACGGAGCAGGTCCTCGCGCGCCACCGGATCAAGAGCCGATGCGGGCTCGTCGAGGAGCAGGAGTTCTGGCTGCTTCGCCAAACAAAGCGTGAGCGCCACTTGCGCCTGCTGGCCACCTGAGAGATCGCTTACGCGCGAGCGTAAGGGAATGTCGAGGTGCGCGAGATGGTTCTTCGCGACGTCCATGCTCCACGTCGGATTGTTCATTTCGCCAAAACGCAGCATCTCCGCGACGCGGAAACTCTTATAGAGCGGCCGGTCCTGATCCAGGTAACCGACCCGTTCGCGCAGATCGTCGGTTCCGGGTGACGGGGACTGCCCGAGGACTCGCAACGTGCCGACGCTCGGTTCTGACAAACCCGCCGCCATCCGGAGCAGCGTCGACTTTCCCGATCCGTTGGGCCCGATCAATCCGAGGATNNTGCGTGCAATCCTGTAGTCCCCAGGTGCGCCGGTAGCGCTTACCAAGGTTTACCGCCTCAAGCACGGACGTTTCTTCCATCACGATCGCACCTTGCCGTCTTGATGGAGCGCGAAACGAATGAGTTCGCGGATCGTCTCTTCGTCTAACCCGGTTCGGCGAGCGTCGGCGACCCAATCTTGAAGTGCTTGATCGAGGGAAGCACGTTCCGTAACGTTGGACCCAGCTCGCGAGCGTGAAGTGATGAAAGTTCCAAGACCCGCACGACCTTCGGCGATCCCCTGATGCTCGAGTTCCCGGTAGGCCCGGTGCACCGTATTGGGATTGATCGTGATCTGAGTGACGACGTCACGCACCGATGGGAGCTGGTCGCCGTCTCGCAAAAGACCAGAACGCACGGCGTGACGAACCTGGTCGACGAGTTGTCGGTAAGGCGCGAGACCGCTTTGAGGGTTGAGTCGAAACGTAAGGGAAGGGTGCTGTGTCATGTACTAGTACACTAGTACGGGTACTTGATGAGATTGATCCGGGATCTCGACTTTCCCCTAGTCCGATGACTTTGAATCTCGATGCAATGGGATCACGATGGCTGGCTCAATCAACTTCTCGAGGGCGTCCGATAGAACGCGGTCGCGGTCTCGCGTTGCGTGCTGATACCGCAATGCCGCGGGCGTCGACGAATGACCCGCCCGATGCATCAGTTCAGCGGTAGTTGCACCCGTCGCGGCCGCCAACGTAAGTCCAGTGCGTCGCAGATCGTGAAGCCTGAGGTCTGGCCGTCCAATAGTCAATCTCGAACGTTTCCAAGAACTCTGAAGCGCATCCCTGGTAAGAGGAGCGCCACATCTTCCGTGGAGAACGAGAGACTCCGGACCAACCTCAGTGAACCTCTCCAAATGCTCGATGATGGCCGTCATTAGTTGCTTGGGTACGGCGATCGTGCGACGTCCGGCGGCGGTCTTTGGCTGTTTGATGATGGAGGTACCGTCCATCGCGAAGGTGCGGCTTTGTTCAATGTGGATGATGGCGTGCATCACGTCAACGTCCTTGCGTCGCAGACCGAGAATCTCTCCCCTTCGAAGCTGGCACCACGCCGCCAGCGGAACAATCAGTCGTAGGTGCTCTGGCATTGCCTTCGTGAGCTCTTCAACTTCTGCGACGGTGGCGACCGGCCTCTCTGCGGCGTGTTCGCTACCCGCTCCGTCAACCTTGCACGGCGAAGTCAAGATGAGGCCGTCGACGACCGCAGTGCGCATGATTGACGAAAGCAGGCGATAGGCCTTTGCGGCCGTGGCGGGATGGTCTTGGGCAATACCCGCGTGCCACCCACGAATCTTTGATGGTGCAAGACCCGTCAGCGTCGCGTGACCGAGACTTGGAAGTATCTGCTTGTCGAGCACGTACCGGTAAAGCTCTCTCGTCCGTTCGGCAATGTCCGGACGGCGATTCAGCCACTCCTCGGCGTAGGCCCTGAGCGTTTCTTGACCTGCTCTCGGATCAATCCACGCACCGCGTCGTATATCAGCCTCAACCGTTGAAAGATAAGCGAGTGCATCGGCCTTACTGGGAAAGGAGCCCAGAGAGTAGAGCTGACCCTCGTGTCGATACGTTGCTTGCCACCTGCCGGACGAGCGTCTTCGCACCGACCCAAAATGCCTACGACCCGTTGCCATTTGCCCTCAACTTTCAGTGCGCACCCACAACGGTCGCCGAAACGGCCGATTGATCGACAATCCGGATCCGGCGAGACGCCGAAAAGCCAGTTTCTTCAAGGCTTTTCTGCGTCTCTCGGATTGATGTGATCCGGAACGGTTCAGCGGGTCCGGCCGCCGCAAACTTCACGGTTCCGGCATCAATGGGCAGTCTCATGGTGCTCCTTACTGAGGAGAGAAAATTTCGCCCTCTATAAGAACTAGCCACACCGAATTTCGCGTTTTCGAACAGAAACTTTGAGAATGAGACCAAATATTTTCTGAATTCCGTAGTTTTAGAGGATTTTGATGATCACTAGGTAGCCCGAACGGACGGCTTGGCGCTTCGCGCCCGCCGTCCTCGGGCTGGAGGACGTGGAGAATTCAGTGACTCAAACAGAAGTGCGTGATGAACTCACATATACGTCAAACAAGGGCGAAGCTCGGCGAACCGCATTTGAGACAACGGACCTAACCAACACGACGCAACGGGATCATTAAACAACCGTTAACTTGCCAGAATTGGAGGAAGACGCTGCGAGAAACTCTCCTCAGAGCCTCCGCCGCAAGTCCCGCCAACCTTTCAGAGTGTGAAGTTTCAATTCGTCTCCACGCTGAATAGAAGCGCGACCGTGGATGAGGAGGACTTCTATTTCTCCATCCGACCATCCGTCCTTATCGGCGGCGATCATCAACGAACGTAGATGCGGGACACTGAGTACGAATGCCGGGCCAGAATCGTGACTCATTATGCTCACTCCCAACTCGGTAGCAAGCGAGGACAAGGTCTCTGCAGACATCGCCGAAACCAGAATCGGATCGGATAGCGCTAGGTCAATAAATTCGAAATCGACACCTACCTGAGCAGCAACTTCCGTACGCCTTCGGCTGCTCTCCCAGGCGTGCCGAAGCTGCTGAGTGGTAGATGCAAACCTCAAGCGGCGCGACGATCTTCGACGTGGACCGTCGACTATTGAGTACCGCCATTTCCGCAGGAAATTCTGTATGACTGCTTCTAGAGTCGTTGCGTCCTCCTCGTATGTTGCCGTCTGGAGCGATCCGGGAGCTCCCTGGATTTGACGGCTCACTTCCTTTGGGGAAAGGTAGAGCGCAGGAATTCCCAGTCGAATCGCCCATTCAAGCTCCTGGCCGATACCAGCGCTGCCGCCACCCTCGCCAATTGCGATCAGAACATCTGAATTGTGCACCTCTGACAAATTTGTTCGGTACACCTCGGATGATGACATCTCTGGCGTTTCCCACGGAGAGGTCTTGTCAATCGGGGCGTAGACCGACACCGGCCAACGCTCGTCTTCTATTCGATCGCTCACCGTGACTGCCTCGATTGCTTTCTTGGCAGAAGCAATGTCAGATTTGAGTTGTCGCTTGGCATCATCCGTGAGCACGGTTAGAGGGCAGCCAAGATATAGGCGCGGCAACTCGGTCGCGGAATCAACAGATATTTTAACGAGAGTCAATGCTGTCACCTCCAATTCGAAGCTCCACCCATTCCACTAACTCCGATTCGCTTAACTGACCCGCGGCGAGCATCCACATAACTTTCACCGTTTCATCGTCATTTGGAGAATCACCCGGTGGATCGTTCCAATCAAATCCGTTCCTCGCAACGAATTCGCGCATACATTCGTACGCAACTCGCTTATTTCCATCGAGCAAAGGGTGATTGTTACAAATTCGAGCGCAGAGTATTGCAGCTTTTTGATGAAACGACGGGTACAACTCAACTCCCGCAAACGAAGTTGCAGGTGCATTTAGTGCGGAATCTGCCAGATTTAGTCGCGAAGCCATGGCAAGCACCTCGGCAGGAACTCCCAACACTGCCGCTGCAATGAGAAGAAAGTCGGCTAGACCGAGGTACTTGACCATTGCCCGCTATTCAGCCAATCTGCGCAGAATGTTTTGATCGGCTTCGATTCGAGTCTTCAACCTCAACTGAAAATCTGGATCGTTTCGCCGAAGTTCGATGTGCTCGGCAATCGCCAATCGAATCGCTTCGGAGACCGGCACACCATCTACTCGTGCCAATAACTCAAGCTCATTGGCTTGCTCAGCTGATTGACGAATTGTGGTTACCTTTGTCTCTTGCATTTTGTCTCCTTGGTTCCTTCCCTTGCATGTAAGAGTACTATATGCAAATAACTATTGCAAGCCATGAATATTCGTGTATGCTAGTCGTACGAGGAGGTCACATGGAAAACGAAATTCATGGAATTAATCAGGAAACACGGCACAAAATTCCCATCTTCATTGACGGGCAGAGATTTGAAGCACCGGAGGCAGAAATGACGGGAGAGCAAATTCGAAATCTCCCGGTGCCCCCAATCGATCAAAATCGAGACTTATGGCTGGACCGCGATGGTGGCCTGGACGAACTGATTACAGATGAACAGACCGTGCATCTTCGATCGGAAATGCGCTTCTTTACGGTTCCAAGGGTGATCAATCCGGGTCTTTGCTAATGCTCTCTGCGAGGGATCATTCGATATTGAGTGCACTTGGTGAATCGTATCGAGTCTTCGACGAGGATGGCTTTCTAGTCATCATTATCGACGGATTCTCGATGCCGACAGGTATGGTGCCTCAAAAGTCTGCGGTGCTGGTCCGGCTTCCCCCTGGTTTTCCCGACGCGGCACCCGACATGTTCTGGCTCGACCCAAGTGTTCACGGTACGGACGGCAGAATTTTTCCCGGAACCGAGGCCAGCCAAGATTTCATCGGCCGATCGTGGCAGCGATGGAGTCGTCACATCCAACAGGAATGGCGACCTGGGATCGACAATCTCGCAACATACATGGCGTACATACGTCGATGCCTTGACCACGCAATTGGGGTTGCGGCTTGAACCTCACGACAACCTTGGCATTTCGCGAGAGCACTTGGAACGAGCTAACAAAGTGGCTCGACAACCCACTCGAAACAGCAGGTGTGCTCACTGCTCGTGTCGTAAATGACGACGACGGATTGACATTACTCGTCCGAGATCTTCACGAAGCATCAATCGACTCATACATCGAGCGACGCAAAGATCGATTATCCCTAAGTTCTGGTGGGTGGATCACTGCAGTGCGAGGGTCTCGTGATGACGATGCAATGTCGATTTTCGTGCACTCTCACCCTGATGGTCCAGCAATATTCTCCGAAGCAGACGATGAAGTTGACAATGAACTTAGACAGGCGTTTTTCGAACATTCCGGATATCCAATGTTCGGTTCACTTGTAATCGCAGGAAGCAAAGCGTCGCCTGAATTTGCTGGTCGACTGGAGTCTCCAAATGCCGATGAATACAAAATTGATGTTGTCCGTGTCGTGGGCGACCGACTCTTAATACTTCGTAATGACGACATCGCTGAAGCCACGCCTCAATTTGATCGTCAAGTTCGAGCTCTGGGCATCGAAGGGCAGAGCACGATTCGAAACTTGCGCGTAGGCATTGTTGGCGCCGGAGGGACTGGATCCGCGATTGTTGAACAGTTAATTAGGCTTGGGGTTGGCAATCTCGTCATTGTTGATGACGATCTAGTGACGCCAGCCACAATCGCCCGTGGTTATGGATCGCGCCGCGATGACATTGGCAAAACGAAAGTCGAGTTGTTAGCCAGGCTCGCTGGACAAGTCAACATCGACACCCAGGTTGATTCCGTCTTCGGAAATATTCAAAATGAAATGGTCGCCCTGCGGTTGCGCCATTGCGACGTGATCTTTTGCTGCGCAGACAGCCACGGCGCTCGAATCGTACTTAATCGCATGGCGTATACCCTGCTATGCCCAGTCATTGATGTGGCGATTCTCATTAGCAGCTCAGATAAGAAAGTGACGGGAATCGACGGGCGAGTAACTTGGCTCGCTCCAGGAACCTCATGCCTCTTATGCAGAAATCGAATCGATGCAGTGTTGGCGAATGCTGAAAGTCTTGATCCCCTTGAACGTCGTCGCCTGGCGGGCCAGGGTTACGTTCCTGAGATCGAAGACCCTCAGCCTTCGGTGGTCCCTTACACGACACTCATGGCTAGTTTTGCGGTAACCGAGCTGTTGAATCGATTATTTGGCTTCTCAAGCGTGGAACCAACTGAAGTAATTGTTCGCTTACTTGATCGTCATATCAGTGTGAATCGTGTACCCGCCAGGGTCGGTTGTTTCTGTGACGATCGAGCATTTCTTGGACGAGCGAAAGAAGCACCATTCTTAGGTATTGCGTGGGTAAAATAACGATCCGTCTAACAGATGCATGGCGTCGCAGTCCACTTTCCCTGCATCCAAAATTCAAAAGCGCCATTCAGATTCAATCGCGAAATGACGTTCCAACGACTTTGCCACGGCGCAAAATCGTAACAATTGGGACTCCTCCTAAATGGGTGATTTTCTCCTGCCCTTGCGGTAATGGTCACACGATCGAATTAAATATGATGCACAGTGAAGTACCAAAGTGGCGCTTGCGGAACATTCGGCCTCTTTGTATCACACCATCAATTGACAGAAGAGATTCAGAACGCCGATGTCACTTCTGGATTCGTGATGGTCGCGTGAATTGGGTTAAATAACGTTAGGACAGCTAAGTGTGTCTACAGGAGTTTAAATCTGTGACGCATAGCGGACCAGTTCGACGCTCGACCTTTCTACGCCCTATGCGGTAGATTGTCATACTTGCGAGACTCCAAGACACACAATGCGCACACGAGTCGAGTGGATGTACTAAAGCCATCAGACTGTTTGCCACAGAATATTTGGTTTAGGTTTCCCGGATCATCAAGGTGCGGTCGAGCACCTATCTCGTCATCGCTCGCACGTACATGCCGGTACCGAGCCATGTCCGATGATATGTCGGCTCGTCAGGCAAGCCTCCTTCCGGCGGAATATCATTTGGGACCACTGCACGTTTTGTTGACAATCTCGGGCATACTGCGGGCATAAATGCACACGTAACACGGGGCATTCGCGGTACTTCGTGGTTGCTCATGGTCAAACTCAAGCGGTTCAAAATAGAGCGAATTGAAGCGAACTCGCGCTGTCAGCTTGGGAAGCTCAAACTGCCCTGCGCCTCGTTCCAATTGAGATCAGTGTTCAGCACTTCGGTGAATAGAATCTCGTCGAAATGATCGGGTGATTAGGTTGTTTTCATGATTTCAGTCTCCCTTCAAGGCCAGTTGAAAGACATGTCACAGTGGCTCGCGTTAGCGAGAGTCGCTGAAAACGCGGGCTTCGATACGTTGTACGTAGCCGACCACCCAGGTACTACAGCAGCACCGTTCGTTTCTCTATCGGCTGCGGCGGCGGTTACTGAGAACATTCGTCTCGGCACCTGCGTTCTCAACGCAGGCCGCTGGGAACCGTTCACACTTGCCTGTGAAATCGCGACGCTCGACGTGCTGTCCGGAGGACGTTCGTTGTTAGGGATCGGCGCAGGTCACACGCCAGCAGAGTGGTCAATGGTTGGCTTGGAGATTCCCCGTCCAGTAGATCGAGTGGCCCGACTGGTCGAGGTAGTCGAAGCCGCTCGAAAACTGCTTTCCGGAGATCGAGTATCGATGTCGGGTGCCTACATCAAGTTGGCCGATGCGCTCCTCAGTGAACCGTGTCCAAGTCAAAGGCCGATCCCCCTGATGATCGGGGGCAATGGACCACGTCTCCTTACATTTGCCGCGGAGAGCGCCGACATCGTGGGAGTTACAGGGTTAGCCAAACTTTTGGCTGATGGTCACTCACATGAGGTCGATTGGCGTACCGAGTCACTCAATCGGACCTTCGATCTCATCAGGTCAACTTCCGCCGCGCGAGGACGCGACGTGAGTATTGAGGCGCTCGTTCAGCACGTTGAGATCACGGAAAATCCCGAGAAGAGTGCGGACCAGATTGCAAAACTCATTCCTGGAGCTTCTGCACAGGATCTCTTGACATCACCGTTCATTTGGATCGGAACGCCAGCGACGATAGTTCAGCAACTTCAAGACTTCGAGCAGCGCTGGGGTGTCTCGAGATACGTCGTTCGCGAAGACGCCATTTTGAAAGTCGTCGAAATTGTCCAGCTTTTGCGAAGCGATTGATGAATCGAGTGTCCAGGCTCTTGCTCGCCTCCTGGTCTAGTGGTTCGCGTTCCAAACCGCCCTGTCGTGGCTGAAGTAGACGCGACGCGGCTCTAGTTCGATGAGCCGCGACGCCGATGCCAGGTATTCGGCAGGGTTCGGCGGCGGGTCGTCTTCGGGTGCGGCACCGGTCGTTCGGATGCGCTCGTATTCCGCCTTGGAATAAATCGCTTGACCGGCAAGTGCGACGGTCCCCTCTGGCGTGTCGATGACCAGTGATTGGTGCCCGGGGGTATGACCCGGCGTCGACATTACGCGGACGCCGCTTGCTACCTGGGTGTCGCCATCGACGATGGCGTACTCGGCACCTTCGAAGTCGACCCATTCTGGAACGGTGTAGTCGGGTTGTTGGGCAGCTTCGTATTCGGAGGCTTGAACGTAGATCGGCACGCCCGGGAACTTCATGTTGTTGCCGCAGTGGTCGAAATGGAGATGGGAGTTAACGACGAGTCGAACGTCGTCAATGTGGTGGCCGTAGGCCTCCAGCTCAGCCCCGATCGGGCGGGGAACAACTTGGTAGTAGCTGTCCAGGCGCTCGTTGCCGCAACCAATCCCAGTTTCATACAGGAGGAGCCCGGTTTCGTGACGAAGGGCGAACGCGAAGACTTCGCCTGTCTGCCCACTAAGAGGGTGCGGGTCTGGAAACGTGACGGTTGCGAGATGAAGCGGGATCACATCCCCGAGGGAGAACTGCGGCATCTTTCGAAGCGTAAGGCAGGAGGAGTCTTGAGCGGAGGGCATCGATTTTCAAGCGCCCGTGAAGCGCCCAAACCACAAAACTGAAAGGATTCGAAGTCTGAAAACTGCTCTTCATCAGTAGTTTTACGCAGTACCGTTGCCAGAAGGCTCCACCCTTTCAAGGTGGCGGCACGGGTTCGAATCCCGTTGGGGGTGCTCATAAAACTTTGATGGCATCCGTTCCAATCCGACGTTGTTTCTTTGTTATCGCGCAACGTCTCAAGGATGCACTGACGTTCCCCGTTGTCGCGCGAGAGCCCTACGATGGAACCATGCCGTGGATAGAAAACTCCGTAGGTGAGGTGGCCGAGGAGATCGCGGCCTGTCTCGCCAAGGGAGATGCCAACTCCGCCACGCGACTGGCTTTCCGTTTCTTAAAGCGCTATGACAAATCCGATTGGAATACTCGCATCCGCATTACCACCGGGCCGCCTCTGACGACGGGAAGCGTTCGTTATGACGCGCTGTTGGCGGGGATTGTCGAGTTGGCCTGCGCGTCCCACGGCGTGGTCGCCCCATCGTGGGTAAACGGCGAACTCTACTTTCTGAACGAATGGTGGTTTGTCTCGGGCGTGGTTTCGCTCCACGCCGACGCACTTGTGCACAGTCCAATTTCCCTCGCTCGTCGGGGCGTCTTCGTGACACAAGGCGCGCTGGAGTACGCATAGTGACGCTTCTCGGTCGTCGAGAGCTACTTGAGGCCCTCGCGGAACTTGACGAGGAATTGAAAGTTCTAAACGTTCGAGGCGAAGTGTTCATCGTCGGCGGCGCTGCGATGGCGATCGCCCACGACACCCGCAGAACAACTGGCGATGTCCACGCCGTCTTCGTGCCGTCCAGCGAAGTGCGGATGGCTGCATCACGAGTGGCTGAACGATTGAGTCTCGAGCCCGACTGGCTCAACGACGGTGCAAAAGCGTTCTTGCCCGGCGAAGACGAAAACAAAATTGGTGTCTACGAAGGCCAGCACCTCAGCGTCGCGGCGGCGTCACCCCGATACCTTCTAGCCATGAAACTCATGGCGTCGCGAGTTGAACGGGATCAAGACGACATTCGCGAGTTATACAAGCTCTGTGGATTCACAACGGCCGAGCAAGGTCTTGATCTTCTGGTGTCTTACTATCCGGCCCATCTGATTCTGCCCAGGGTTCAGTTCTTGCTCCAGGAAATGTTCCCGGAGGGGCGCGAGCGGAACCGTGATACCGGGTTGTCGCGCTAACACTGAAGGACGGATAGAAACCGTCGACAGTGACAGACATTCCACGAGGCTCCGCTCATTCGCTTGAAACGTTCCCGTCTTAGCGCCCGTAGAGAGCCCGCGCCCGCAAATACGGAAATTCGGAATACGAGAAATAGACCTTGATCAGTATTTTCACCACTCAACCTGATCTACGACGTCCACCCTTTCAAGGTGACGGCACGGGTTCGAATCCCGTTGGGGGTGCGAGCCAGGCGCTTTTTGGTGTAGGTTGCCCGAGACAAGGAAATTGTCAGGGCTTCGCTCCCCTCAGGGTGCTCACTGCGCAGGAGGATAACCGGTGCCACAGTTCATGGATTTTCACGATGACCTCAAGTTGCCCAAAGAGGCAGTTCAGCAGATCACGCAAGAAACTAAAGACGGCAAAGTTGACCAGTTCGGCGTCCGTCAGGTCGAGTTATTCCACAACGCCAGCGGTCACGTCTACTGCTTGCTCGAGGCGCCTGACGCCGATGCCGTCCGCAGCCATCACGCCGCCCTCGGCGTCCCGTGCGGGGATGTGCACGAGGTTTCCGGCGTCCTCTAGACAGATCTTGTTGCAACTTCACCGTTCAAGTGCCATGCTCGGGTGACTCTGGGTGTACATGGGATCGGATTCGGCCCGCGCGCATTCCCGGGCAACATAGGGGGCGGGAAGCCATGACCATCGATCCGGACGAATATCGGGCGCAAAGCCTTGCGACGTGGGGCGAGATGGCGCCGGGCTGGCAGGACCGCCGCGAGTGGATGTTGAACATCACGGGCCCGATCAACAGTTGGCTGGTGGATAAGGCGGATCCGCAATCGGGCCAGACAATCCTGGACATCGCCTCCGGGACGGGTGATCTCGGCTTTGCAGTCGCGGATCGCGTTGGCGAAAGCGGCCACGTGATCTCCAGCGACTTCTCGCCGAGCATGAACGAAATGGCCCGCCGCAACGGTGAAGCCCGCGGTCTGATCAATGTCGAGTATCGAGTCCTTGACGCTGAAAAGATGGATATCGACGACGACAGCGTTGACGCGGTGGTCTGCCGTTGGGGCTACATGCTGATGGCGGATCCCGCCGCGGCTCTAAAGGAGACTAAGCGGGTGCTTCGGAACAGCGGGCCGTTAGCTTTCGCCGTCTGGACAACGCCCGATCACAATCCGTGGGCGAGTGTGCCCGCCATGACGCTCGTTCAGAGAGGTTATCTACCACCGCCGGCACCGGGCGCACCCGGGATCTTCGCCATGGGAGACGCCGCCCGGATCCGCGAGCTCGTCACCAACGCCGGGTTCGCCGAGCCCGAGCTGGAGGAGATTCCCTTTGCGTTCCACTATGGCACCTTTGACGACCTCTGGGACACGCTCGTGCGCATCGCCGGTCCGCTCGCCCACGTGATCAACGCGCTGCCCGATGATGAGCGGATTGCAACGAGGGCCGCCATCATGCAAAACGTCGAGCCCTATCGCAACCCCGACGGTTCTTATTCTGCGCCGGCGGCAACGTGGGGTGTTGTTGCGCGATGATCGTCCCCGCACGGGTCGACTGAAGTGTCATCGGGACTCTTCCACGGCGACATTTCCACATCAGAGAGGCGTGAAGTCGCTGCTCGCCTCAATTGACAACGACGACTTTCCCCCGCGTGTGTCCGGCCTCCACGTAGCTAACGGCCTCAGCGGCACTGCTGAGGGAGAAGGTCCTATCAATGACCGGAACGAGTTGGCCCCCCTGGTACAAGGAGCACAGGACATCCAGATCCGCAGTTGAGACATGTGCCACCAGCGGTCGCAACTGTTGTCGCACGAAGGGTGACGTGGCCTTGGCTCTCAACATGAGAAGTACCGGACCGAACCACCTTCCCGTACCGCCGCTCAAGACAACGAGTGCCCCGTTCGGCTTCACGGCCCGGCGAAGATCTCGCAGCGATCGATTCCCGACGGCGTCGAGGACCACGTCATATCTCCGTCCGAGTCGAGAGAAGTCCGCCACCGAGTAATCCACGACATCGTCAGCCCCAATCGAACGAACGAACTCCAGATTCTTAGTGCTACACACGCCCGTCACGCTCGCCCCGAATGCCTTGGCGATCTGAACGGCGAATGTTCCCACTCCACCGGCTGCACCATTGATCAGCACAGAATGTCCTTCACGGACCATCCCCTTGTCACGGAGCCCGCGCAGCGCGGCGACCCCGGCGCAGGGCATCGATGCCGCTGACTCGAACGTCAGCTCACTCGGCTTATGGGCTAGATGCTTCTCATCCGATAGTGCGAATTCGGCGAACGCTCCTACGCCCCTCCCGAAGACCTGATCCCCGAGTTTGAACGCACGCACGTCCTTGCCCGTCGCGGCCACCGTTCCGGCTACGTCGATTCCCAATGCCGGGTTCTTCGGACTCCGGAGTCCGTCCTCGATGCGAATGAGGTAGGGCATGCCCCGCGCGGCGTGCCAGTCATAAGGGTTGACCGAACTGGCGACGACTTTGATCAGGATTTCGTCGTCACCGACGGACGGCACCTCCGTTTCTACTAATTGCAGGGATTCCGGCGGTCCATAGTGACGGCGAACGATTGCCTTCATAGGAGTTGGTCCTTTCAGTTGTTTACACTGTAAACTCATCACGCCAGTATACGTGTACAATGTAAACTTGTCAAGCGTGACACACAATTCTTCGACAAACCATCCGGTGCGGCTTCCCCTTAGTCGGGATCGAATCTTGCAAGTCGCGGTAGATATCACGGACAAGGAGGGCCTCAGGTCCTTGACGATGCGGAAGCTTGGCCACGACCTCGATGTCGAGGCGATGGCCCTCTATCGGCATGTTCAAGGGAAAGCTGACATCTTGGACGGAATCGTCGACCTCGTGCTGGGCGAGATCGATCTATCTCCATATTCGAGCAGTTGGAGGATGTCATTACGCGCGAGCGCAATCTCGGCACACGAAGCCCTGTTACGGCACCCGTGGACGTGCGGACTTGTTCTCTCGCCGAATCTTCGGACCATTCCGTCGCGGATGCGGTATATCGAGTCAATTCTGGCCCGACTTCGTGCTGCTGGCTATTCCCCTTCCGTGGCTTCGCGCGGATATCACGCGATCGACAGTCACATTCTCGGTTTCACTCTTTGGGAACTCGGTCACACAATCCCGGGTGACTCATCCGGGGAGCTTCTCGAAACGTTCATACGTCAATTCGATTACGCGAGCTTCCCGTTCTTAGGCGAACACTTACTCGAGCACTTGAAGGAGTCAGACCCCGAAGAGATGGGTGATTTTGAGTTTGGGCTTGATCTCATTCTTGACGGCATCGAAGGAATCGCCGTGACGAGATAGCGACATCTGGCGCAACGGTTGTTTCCATTGGTGTTAAGAGGATTGAAGGGGCTTCGCCGGAGTTTCGCTGCTTTCGAAACGGTGGTGACTCAGGCATGGACGCGATTGCTGCCATCTAAAATTTCTTCAGTATCCTTATCAATCGCGTTGTTGTTTGCACCGTGAAGTCTTAGGTGGAGGGCTTCGCGAGCGCTAACAAGGTGGATGCACTGGCAGGAGGACGACGTGGCTACTCGAGTTGATCGGTCTGATTCCAAGGTGCGCGAATTCGACGTCGCGATTGTTGGAGCGGGATTTGCGGGTCTGTACTTACTGCACCGGTGTCATGGATTGGGATTGTCGGTCGTCGTGTTTGATGTCGCCGACGACGTCGGTGGCACCTGGTACTGGAATCGCTATCCNNTATCCTGCAGTACTTGCAGTTCGTCTCCACTCGTTACGACCTACGACGCGATATCGAATTCTCGACTCGCGTTGAGGCGGCGGCCTGGGACGAGGAGGGCCAGCGCTGGCGAGTGCGAACGGATGGCGACGAAGAAATTATCTGTCGCTTCTTCGTGATGGCGAGTGGATGTCTTTCCATGCCCAAGGCACCCGAAATTGAGGGCGCCCACAACTTTGAGGGCGACGTGTACTTCACCAGTTCTTGGCCCCACGCCGGAGTGGACTTCACTGATAAGCGGGTCGCTGTCATCGGCACCGGCTCGTCCGCCATCCAATCGATTCCCATAATCGCTGCTCAAGCGGCTCATACGACGGTATTCCAGCGAACCCCGAATTTCTCGATTCCCGCTCATAACGGACCGCCCCCTGGGGATCGACTGGCCGCATTGGCGCGAGACCGAACCGCGTACCGCGAATCGGCGCGCTGGTCGAGCGGTGGCGTACCCATGCCGGCAAATGAAGTGACGGGCGTCACGGCGAGCGAGGAAGTCGCTCGCACCAGATTCGAGTCAGCGTGGGAGAAGGGTGAGCTCTTCGAGATTCTTGGGGTATTCGCGGACCAGAGCACGAATCTCGCTTCCAACGCCATCGTCGCCAACATGATTCGAGAGAAGATCCGCGAGAAGGTGGACGCTTCCGACACTGCCGAGGCGCTCTGCCCTCAGGACTATCCCTTCGGCACGAAGCGTCCTTGTTTGGATACCAACTACTACGAGACCTTCAACCGTGCGAACGTCGAGCTCGTCGATCTGCGAAGAGAACCGATCAAGAGGATCACCGAGAAGGGTCTCGAGACGTCGAAGCGTTCGCTCCACTTCGACGCCATCGTCTACGCCACGGGTTTCGATGCGATGACCGGAGCGATTGTGGCCGTGGACCTCGAAGGTCGAGATGGGGTGACCCTGAAGGACAAGTGGGCCGCTGGTCCCTCAACGTACCTCGGTCTCACGACTGTTGGTTTCCCCAACTTCTTTATGATCACCGGACCCGGGAGTCCATCCGTGCTCTCCAACATGGTGGTATCCATCGAGCAGCACGTCGACTGGATCGTCGACTGCATCGTCTTTCTCGACCGGCACCGGTTCACTCAGATCGAACCGACGCCTCGGGCCCAAGAAGGATGGGATCAGCACGTCGCGGATTGCGGTGCGATCACGTTGCTGCCCGATACGGACTCTTGGTACATGGGCGCGAATGTTCCCGGCAAGCCGCGCATGCTGCTTCCCTACATCGCCGGTGTGGATCGCTACCGAGCGGTCTGCAACGAGGTCGTCGAATCGGACTATCTGGGTTTCCACTTAAAGGGACTGGGCGTCGAGCAATGTAACGATGGGGTGGTTCGCCGCCTGCAATTGGACGTGACGATGATGCTCGAGACAATGGCGTTGATGGACTTGCCGCCTCTCGAGAGTTTGAGTCCGACTGATGCGCGGGCTTTCTCGGACGCCGGGTCCTCGATGATGCCGCCAGGTCCCGACGTGGGCGAGGTCGTCAACGGCGTGTTCCAGGGCCCCGATGGCGAGCTCGCCTATCAGCTCCTTCGTCCCGCGACCAAGGGTCCGCATCCGACAATGCTCTACTTTCACGGAGGGGGCTGGCTGCTCGGTAGTGAGACGTCCGACGCGCCACTCTGTCGTGACTTGTGCGTGCGTGGGAACACGATTGTGCTGTCGGTCAATTATCGTCATGCGCCCGAGCATCCATTCCCCGCGGCGGTTGACGACGCGTGCGCGGCGTTGCGCTGGGCCGCGTCGAACATCGGCGAGTTCGGGGGTATCGAGGGACGACTCGTCGTCGCGGGTTACAGCGCCGGTGGGAACCTCGCGGCCGTGGTCTGTCAGGACGCGCGCGATCGTGGCGACGTATCAATCGACGGTCAGTTGCTGATATGCCCCGTCGTCGATTTCGATTTCAAGAGAGACTCATACGTGGAGAATGCTGAGGGTTACCTGCTGACGAGATCGTTGATGCAATGGTTCTCGGATCTGTACGTCGCACCTGAATGGCGGGCCGATCCACGGGCGGCGCCCTTGCGGGGACATCTCGAGGCTCTGCCGCCGGCATTGATCGCCACTGCGCAGTTCGATCCCCTCCACGACGGGGGCGTCGCGTACGCGATCGCCCTTGAGGCGGCGGATGTGCCGGTGCGCCTCATCGAAGGACGGGGCCAGACGCACACGTCGCTGCCAATGGTCGACGTGATCATCTCGAGCGCGCCGGTTCGCGCTGACATCGCCACTTGGCTTCGTGACCTCTTCAACACGCCAGTGCGCGCCACGCGACGTTAAAGGGATTAAGACCCCGGCTCTCTCTTCGTGCTGTCCGGAGTTGCCCTGTTTGGAATGGCTCAGGGGACAGCGAGAACCAAGTCTTGACGAACCACTTCCCCGGCGAGAACCGTGACCGTGATTGGGCCAACTTTGTTGCCGCCCGCAAAGACGCCGGTGAGTGTGTAGTGACCGGCACTCAGCGTGATCTTGAGCAACTGTCCAGCGTTGACCGACATGGTGTTGGCGATGACGGTTCCGACAGCGTTGGTGACGGTGATTGTCCCGGCACTGGACTTACCAACCAGGTCTTTGCAGACCGGTGCGGAGCGGTAAATAAGGGCCCCTCCTTCAATGAAGAGTCCGCTGTCCAATTCAGTCGGCCCCGGGGTCAGCAACGGTTCTCCAGGCGGTGGCCCTATGGCCCCCGAGCTCGGACAGAGAGGATTAACAGTGAGCGTCAAGAGCTTCGTCACCTGCCCGGGGCGAGCACTTTGTGCACGAATCGTCTGAATCTTGGGCATCTGCACCAAAGCCCCCCTCAGCTGTAACAGACAACCACTTGTCTTGGCTCTAGCGCGGGCCGCCGCGACCGTCAACCCAATCATTCGCGGAGCGTGGCAAGAAGTTTGGGTAATAGCGGCGGCAGGACCTGAAGCCTCCGCGACCGTCAATGACGGGAGGGCAACCAGCGTCATGACTACGAACCACCTTTTGAGTGACTGTCTCATAACTTCACCGTAGTTGGCGGTCAGAAACGGAACGATTTGACTACACACTCTCCGGTAAGTACTTTTTCGCTCATGCAGTCCCTAGGGGGACTTACCAGAGGAGTCAGCAATGAAGAGAACTGAGTGCGAGAGTTTCAATAGGGCTGACCTGGCCCGCGAGATTCCAAGATGACAAGCGCCAATAGGGAGATTGACCCAATTGAGGTTGTAACGACGTTCGGCGCGGCATGGACAAATCATGATCTTGACGCCGCCATGGAGCTCGTTACCGATGACTGCATCTTTGACAACACCAGCCCTGCTCCCGACGGAGCGCGTTACGTCGGGCACGCCGCCATTCGGGGCGCCTGGTCTGGAATATTCGACGACCCCTCGAGCCGATTCGAGCCCGAGGAAACCTTTTCGCTGGGCGACCGGGTGGTCCAGTTATGGCGCTACTCCTGGGCGGACGGGCACGTTCGCGGTGTCGACGTCATTCGAGTACGTGACGGCAAGGTCGCGGAGAAGCTTTCGTAAGTCAAGGGTTGATCGGGTACGATCGTCGCGGCAAAAAGCTGGGTCGTGGGGCGAAGAAGCGAACGCCCTCAATTGGAAAAATGGAGTCATGGAACCAGCGCACGTGAACGGAAAACCTCGGCTCTGGCTTCGACTCGATGGCGGCGTGCTCTTTGTTGCCTCCATCTTTCTTTTCGGAGCGACGCGCCAACCGTGGTGGATCTACCCGGTGGTGCTCTTTGTGCCCGACATTGCCATGATTGGCTACCTTCGTAACACCAAGATTGGCGCCTTGAGCTACAACGCCGGCCATAGTTATTTTCTGCCTTCATTCCTCGTGCTCATTGGCTGGGAGTGGCACCACATCATGGCCATCGCCATTGGTGTCATCTGGATCGGTCACATTGGCATGGACCGCGTCCTCGGATACGGCCTTAAGTACGACGACAGTTTCAAGGACACTCACCTGGGCAACCTCGCGACACGTAAGCCGTAGTCACCACGCACCAGCCATGCGCAACGCCGCATCGGGGCCCGCGACACCACGAACGTGCCCGTTGCCACCACCGCGCTGCGTGAGAAGGTGTCAACGCCCTCACCCTTCCAAGGTAGCGGGACTGGTTCGAATCCCGTTGGGGATGCAAGAATCAGTGCATGCAACCGCCAACTGCTTCTGAGTTGCGCAATCTCTACGACTTACAAGTTCGTCGCAACACGACACCCGACGGTAGTGGAAGCCTCGTCGACTGGGCACCTTCATTTGTGAGATGGACGGCGAACGAGGGACTCGGGTGGTCCGAGATTTCATGGACTCAACTGGACAAAACGACGGCAAACGAGACTATTGCAGCTCAGATTGACTTCTTCGAACAGCGTCGCCAGAGTTTTGTTTGGCGAGTACACGACTACGACCAACCCTCCGACCTTGGTTCACGTCTACTTGACGCTGGATTCTCACTCATTGGAAGTTCCGCGGTGATGGTCGCCCCGGCTGCCTCTTTCACGGACTCCATCGAATTACCGGAGGGAACCGAATTGCTACGAGTGACCGACATAGAAGGCGTCGACCTTCTCATCGGAACACATGAAGAAGTCTTTGGCCATAGTCATCAGGCTCTTCGCCGTTCGATTTTGGCTCGTCTGGAGAGTGCCCCTAGCGAAATGGAGATGTTCGTCGTGACCGCCAATGGGGCACCTATATGCTCCGCGCGAATGGAGTTCCTTCCGAACCGAGACTTCGCAACTCTTTGGGGAGGGGGAACGATACCTGAATGGCGTAGAAGGGGAATCTACAAAGCACTCGTTCTCCAAAGAGCCCGGATGGCGCTGGCGCGAGGCTACAAGTACCTATTGGTGTTGGCGTCGGATCAGAGCAGACCAATCCTGACAAGACTCGGATTTGAGGTCATCTCAATGGTGTCTACCTATTCGTGGGAGCCGACTCACAACGTCTCATCATGAGAAAAATAGTTCCAAGTGATTCAGTTAGTGAGTTCTGACTTCTTGATACTAGGAGTGCGCGGATCTGGGTGTAGAAGGTTGGTATGGCTCTTTGTACACAGTGTGGAAAGGAAACGATTGGTGCAGCGAAATTCTGCAGCAACTGTGGCGCGGGATTTTCTCTTGACAAAGCCTCGACAGTTCGACGCTGGGTCTTCCTATCCCTGGCCCTCGTGTGGTCCGCAGTAACGGTGGGAGTGTGTCTTCGCTACCACGTCCCGGAGTCGTCGGGAGTGACGTCGGTAACGACCAACGGACACACCTACACCGGGCACCCACCGGCTCTCACGTTGTATCAGCGCGACCCCATTTCCGTTATGAATATCGTCATTGCCTTGAGTGCGGGACGACTGGTCGCGACAGTTGACCTTGTTATCCGGGCGATTCAGCGCACCAACCGAGTCGGCGGCGGAGCCGTCACCATCGGTGTCTTGGTCATTCTCTTTTCTCTCTTTGGCTTGCTGCTCGGGGTTTCGTCCCTTGGTGTCGTCGGTGCGCTGCTCATCTTGGCTGGGTTGCCGATACGACAGAGGAACTCGACGTAGCCCATGAGCCAAACTCTCGGCGAAGACTTTGGCCGTGGGTAAGTACACGATCTCGGTGGCCTCTTCCGGTAATTAGAACTACCTTGCGTCGACGTCCAAGAGCAGGCGACTCACGGTCGCCAAGTACTAACCGTCTTTCGATTCCAACAACGGAGTCTGAAATTCACCGAGCGTGAGATGCCATACATTCGGATGAGCATTCGCCTGCAATGTAGCTCTTACAGGTCCAGCAGACCGAAATCGAGGCTCGGGACGTCGGTGCCGCCGTCGATCTCAAGTACTTTTCCGGTCAGAAAGGCTCCGGCCGGCGACGCGAGATACACGACGCCCGCAGCGATCTCCTCCGGGTCGGCGATTCGATGGAGCGGGGTGAGCTCTTCCATCATCGCCTTGAGCTCGGGTGTCGTGGTCACGATCTCGAGCGCCGAGGTCGCCGTCGAACCTGCGGCGATGGCGTTGACGCGGATGCGCGGCGCGAGGTCCTTCGCGATGAGCCGGGTGTAGTGCGACAGTGCGGCCTTGGCGGTGCCGNNGTAAGCGCCGTACCCGCGGCCGGCGACCCGCCCCATCACCGACGAGATGTTGACAATGGCGCCGCCGCCGTGCTCCAACATCAGTGGCACGGCCACGAGGTTGAGGGCGTGCGCCGTCGTGACGTTGAAGTGGAAAGCCTCTTCGAGATACTCAGGCGTGGTGTCGAAGAAGGGGAGAGGAATGGCGCCCCCGACGTTGTTGACTACGACGTCGAGGCGACCAAACTCGCGCTGGGCCGTCACGACGAGGGAGCGAACCACGTCGAGGTCACTGAGATCGCCGGCGACACCAATCGCGCGCCGACCGTGAGACTCGACGAGTTCGACGACGGCATCAAGATCACGTTGGGTCCTCGAGGCGATGACGACGTCCGCGCCGCACTGAGCGAGCGCCACGGCACTCGCGGCGCCGATGCCCCGGCTGGCCCCGGTGATGACGGCCACCTTGCCGTCCAGGCGAAAGAGATCGAGAATCATGGTGAACTCCTGAGGATCGTTGTTAGAGCAAGGTTATTCATCGCGTCAACGACTCCACGAAGCAAAACTGAGGCAACAAACAGTCTGGCGCCAACTTGCCGGGAGTCCTTGCATCGGGAGAAACCCTGACCAGACGCTCAATCGACAGCCCGGACTCTCGGGTCGAAACGGCGCACCATTTCTGAGGATGTGGCTAGTCATACTGTTCATGGCTCGGGGGAACCAAAAGGGGCACACCTCTAACAACTCTTCTTAGCGCAAGACGTGGCGAATCGAGAACGTGAAAATTCAAGGCGGCAGGCTGACATGAGGATTAACGTGACTGGGCTCAAGGGCTCGGGTCTGAGCGCGTTACTACTCGCCGCTCTACTTCTTGGCCTCACTGGCACACCGGTCGCCGCGGCCGGGCTCCTCCCGCTCCAGAACCCCAAGGCCAACTTCACTCCACATCCCAACTATCTGACCACGGTGGAGTGCACGAGTGCCATCGGAGGTTGGAGTTGTGCGAACCCGTGCGCGTCTTCAAGGACCGCCTCGTTACCCGTCTACACGAACAGTCCGTCGTGCACGCAGTACTTGCTGCAGATCATTAACGCCGCGCGAAAGAGAGAAGGCGTCGCGCCAATGGTGCTGCCCACCAATTGGTACTCGTTGAGCGCCGGTGAACAGCTCTTCGTTCTGGCCGATCTAGAGCGCACCGCTCGAGGGCTACCGCCCCTTCTTGGCATCAACAAAGTTCTCGACCGCTCAGCCCAGAAGGCCGCGCAAAGTGCGACTGACCCGTCAGTTGCTCCGGGATTTCCCATTGGGCTTGACGCTCAGGGGGTTCCGGGCATGGGCGGCACGTGGGCCACTGGCTTCATGACGCTGGATGCGGACTTTCAACAGATGTACAACGACGGGTGGAACGGGAGCCGCGCCACGACCTTCAACATACTTTGCACGTCGGCCCGAGCCCCCGCCTGCTGGGGACACCGCGACGAACTTCTGGGCTATGACGGGACATACAATCCCGGGGTTGGATTGTCTTGTCGGAATTGCGAAATGGGAACGGGCTTTGCCAAAGTGCACGGGCAAAGTTCCTTCACCGATCTCGTGGAGTTACCCGCCACCACCGCGCCACCGATGATATTCACATGGGCCAAGAACGTCGCGCCGTATCTGGCGCCCTAGGAATACCGAGATCGAAATCGGAAAGGTTCTCGTCGTGGTTGTCTGACATGCTGGACGAAGTGACGAACGCCGACCAGCTGCAAATTCGAACTCTCAAGGATTCCGAGGTCGACACCGTCACGCGATACCTCGGCTTGGCCCGTCTGTATCAGGGAAACGGTGCCTACCTGGTGGCCTGGATCGATGAGCTTCCGGTCGGCCATGCGTACCTCACGCGCACGGACCCACCGCAACTGCAAGACGTGGAAGTTCTTTCGGCCTCTCGCCGTCAGGGCATCGCCCACAAATTGGTGGCCGCGGTCGAGGAGACGGCGAGAGAGCGCGGCGCGTGCGCGCTCCGCGTTTCGATGAGCGCGCGAGACCCCGATGTACAGCGGCTCTACCGCTCCTTGGGTTTCGTCGACGTAGGGATCGCGCCATTGGAGGTTCACGGCATTATCAGTATTCGAACGGGGCCGATTGACGTTGACGACACCTTATTGACTTGGGAAAAAGCCATCCTTGACGCCAAGTAGTTGATGTCTTGAAACCTCACGCCCAAAGTACCGACGATTGGGCCACGTCTTTGTGCAACGTGAGCAGGCTCTGCTAAACATTGAGATTGGCAACATCTCCAAATAAATAAGTCCTACTAGACCTTCACGATTGGTGGCAACGATATGCAAAAAGTGACTCTCCTATTTCCGTGCCAGCCCGGTATGGGTGCGGCCCTACTTGAGGCAATGGCCGTGGCTCTGGTTGAGACTCGGGCCTACGACGGATTCGTCTCGGTCGAGACGTTCGTTGACGCTGATAATCCCGACAACGTGCTGCTCGTCGAAGAGTGGGCGACGCGGGGCCACCAGGAGCGATACATGGCCTGGCGTGTGGAGAGCGGCATGGTCGAACTCTTGCAGCCAGTTCTCGCTGGGCCACTCGAGATCCACTTTTGGGACGGCCGCGCCATCTAAGGGCACCTGGGAGAACTCCCAATTAGTTGGCCCGTTTCGTCAGCCACCGCGGATGCCGCGAGGGCGGGGTCAACGAAATTGATTACAAGTTAAATGGCCCCACCATTGAAGCCGCGCCGCGCGCGTTGCCCAGTAAGGGAACGTGCAAAAGTGATTCGCTCGTGCGCAACAAGGAGTAGTGCGAGTATCGAACACCCACGCGCACGCCGCGCGGCACCGATGGGGCAATCACCCAGGTCGGCACACGGTTCGACGATTGGGCGTCGTTCTCGTCGAAGGTAATGAACAACACTAAGGATCGCGACTGATACTGAGAACTTTTGAGAATGAGGGGAACGATCCGGCGAAGCCACCGGTCGCCAGTGGCCACGGGACAGCTGTGCATGTCATTGCAGACATTGGGAGCGACGAGCGTGAACGCCCTTGTGAGATCGAGGGGCAGCGTCAGCGCCACGTCGTGTCGAGAACACGTCGCCGACAGCCCCTGGTAGTACACCGCCGGATTGTGTCGGGCCGCGTACTCACCGCTCGTGACGCGATCACACCTTGAGGGCATCGATTCGACCAGCGACGTCCAGTTGCCCTTTAGTTCAGAGAAGATGCTCGGCACCGAAAGCCGGTGCGCGCTCGGTTCGCCGTCATCGGTGATGCCTTGGGTCGAGCCCGAGGTCAGTGCCACGTAGTTGGGCAAACTGGGATGCGAGACCGCGTAGTCTTGCGTCGCCAATCCACAGGCCGCGGCCAACGATCCGAGATACGGGGCACTCGGCGAGTCAGTCACCGAATAGCCAACGTTCTCGAGCAAGATCCACACGACATGGTTGTAGTGCATTTGCCCCTCGTCACCACAGGGCGACGACGCCGGGATCGACACGGTGCCCCCGGCGATGGTCACCGGACTAAGGGTTCCAAGGAACAGAAGTGCCGTCGCCAGTCCCGCGACCCACATTCGAGCTCTCACGCACCAATCTTCTCAGCATTCGCGAGGTACCAAACAACTTCGATGGCGTGACACTCGGAACGTGAGAACTGGGTGATTATTCACACTTCGAACACGAAAGTCGTTGGTATTGCGGCTGCCGTCGCAACGCAACTTCGTGCCTGAACGACAACGCGAGTCAACACCCGTCAAGATGTAAATGCTGACCAAGAACGGACCTTCCGAAACAATTAGGAGTTCCATGACACGCGACCGTCGCTCATCCCCAGGCCATACCCACGCCTTCGCGCGCGCCCTTGGAGCAGTGGGCGTTGCCCTTGTCCTCATGATCGTCGGCAGTGTGGCAAGCGCTGCGGTGAACGCCTCAAAGGGTCGAGTGAGTCATATCGGGGCGAAAGCCTCGTCAGTATCTTGTACGTCTTCGATGGTCAGTGAAACGGCAGCGACCAATGCGAGGAATTACGGACCGGGAAGCGTCGTGACAATGACCGCTTCGATCCACAACACGTCCAATCAGACGTGCAGCGTAGCGATAGGTGCAACCTCGCCTTCCTTTATCGTGGACAACTCGAGCGGCGTCGAAGTGTGGAGCAACTGCGGCGGCGCGGGCCAGATCCACGCGTGCGCGTTGTACCTCATGCTTGAGACCCTCCAGCCGGGTGCAACTTACACAAAGACCGCGACGTGGGGCCAGCGTTCGGGCGCAGTGGCGACACGCGTGCCCGTGGGCGTCTATGAACTGACCGCGCGCTTCGACGTCGTCACCGGCCAAGCCATCGCCAAATTCAATCTCACGGCGCTCGCCCCACCTCGAACCATCGACGTGACACTGGCCGACAGCGGTCACCGCTACTCACTCGTTCGCGGTACCCGTCTGGTAGTACAACTCTCAGGTCCGGCGATCTACACCTGGGCTGAGCCGCTCTCATCCAACCCCGCGGTTTTGAAACGGACGGGGGGATCATCGGGCAGCGCGTCAGTCGCTACTTTTGTCGCGGAAATGAAAGGCGGAGCGCGAGTGACGGCGACTGGCAGCCCGAAGTGCTATCCGCAATGCCTTATGCCGAGCCGCCTGTTTACGATCACCGTGTCGGTATTCAAGTAAGGGCAGACCGAGAGATCCCCAGTGCCGTCAATGGAGCCTTGAACTGGAAACGTCCGTCGCGGAGTAGGGACTACAGTCAATCGTTGGTTGAACCACGTTTTCGTCTCCAGGAGCCGATTTGACATATTTCGAAGTGTCCGCAAACCACCGGTCCGCTTGAGGACGCTGCTCCGGCGAACTGCGTTCAGCGCGCTGAGCGGGCTTTGCGTGGTGGTGCTGCTCACGAGCGGCGTTCTTCGCACGGTAGAGGGCCTCGTAGGCACGGCCAAGAACTTCGCCAATACCGTGATTTCCACCGCGACCGCCCGCGGCGTCGAAAGAAATCTGGCGGTCTCGATCGTCACCAACATCTCCAAGAACTCCACTCCCGGCGTGCGCGCACTCATCGACAAAGAGCGCCGGCCAATGGAAACTGCCATTGTCCGCGCGATTAATGAAAAAGCCAACCAAGCAATAGTGCGCCGGTACCTCGAGAGGTTCTACAACGCCTTTATCAGCGACAAGGGTGGCTCGATCAATATTCGTCCAGTGATACTGCGCTTCACCTCGGTGCTGCACCAAGTGGATCCGTCCATCCCCAGTTTGCCGAGCAAACTCAAGAAGAGCGTGGTCCACGTCAAAGCGGTCAAAGTGGCCGGGGAGCTCTCTCGGACTCTCGGCCCCGCGGCGTGGCTCGGGATGCTCCTCGGGCTCCTTGGCTCCGTGATCGCGGCACGCTTTCTGGTCCGCCGACGCAGACTGCGCTCGTGGGCCGTCGGGGTCACGATTGGACTTCCGGCTCTTTTGCTCCTCGTCGTTGCGGACGTTACGCGCAGTCGCGCGGGTACGTTTCATCTCGGCACCAGCACCGCGCGAATACTCGCCCGCCAGATGATCTATCGCGTCGACAACGGACTGACCAGTAGCGCGATCTTCTTGTTCGTGGCGGGTCTACTGATCGTGGGCAGTTGGCTCGCCCTTGCGAGCCTTTCGCGCCGACGCGCGGCCCCGACGCACCGGGACCCACCGGCCCTCTAACCCCCGGCAGCGCCGCCCGACCTATTGTCGATGAGATGTCCGAGCGGCGCGCCACCCTACCCAACTACTTTCTCTGGGGCACCGCCACCTCCGCGTATCAAATTGAAGGCGGCGGCGTCAATACGGACTGGTGGCGCTTCGAACACGCCGAAGGGACCATCGCCGCCGAGACCAGCGGGAACGCCTGCGATTCGTGGAATCGTTTCGAGGAGGATCTCGATCTCATCGCTTCGCTCGGGCTCAACTCCTTTCGACTCTCCGTCGAGTGGGCCAGAATCGAGCCCGAAGAGGGCGTGATCGATCACGCGGCACTCGATCACTACCGCCATGTGCTCGAAGGCTGTCATCAACGATCAATCCTTCCCGTCGTGACGCTGCATCACTTCACCTTGCCGCTGTGGGTCGCCGATGCTGGCGGCTTTGAGAATCCGGATATCGCTACGTGGATGGGCAACTATGCCCGAGTCGTGGGCGACGCACTCGGCGATCAGATCGGCGTCGCGTGCACGATTAACGAGCCCAACATCGTCGCTCTCATGGGCTATCTCCTCGCCCACTTCCCGCCTCAGGTGACGAGTTGGGAGCAATTCTCTGGCGTCAACCAGGCGATGCGTAAGTGTCACGTGGCGATGCGCGGGGCCCTGCGAGCGGGTCCCGGCAACTTCCCGATCGGACTCTGTCTCTCCATGCAAGAGTACGAAGCTGTGGACGGCGCCGACGACTTTCTTGCTTCGTTTTTGGATGAGATGGAGGATAAGTACTTGCAAGCGACGACCGGCGACGACGACTTTCTCGGCGTGCAGTGCTATACGAAAATTCTCATAGGACCGAACGGCATGGTCGAGCCCCAAGGTGAGACCACGCAGATGGGCTACCTCTTTTGGCCCCAATCTGTTGAATACTGCGTTCGCCGAGCCGCCAGCGCGATCGCGATTCCGATCATCGTCACCGAAAACGGAATCGGCACCGACGACGACGCGCAACGAATTCGCTATTTGGGCGAGGCGCTCGAGGGACTCGATGCCGCGATGGCGGACGGCCTTGACGTCCGCGGTTACTTTCAGTGGTCCCTGCTCGACAACTTTGAGTGGACCCTTGGCTACCGTCCGAAATTCGGCCTTGTGGCCGTCGACCGTGACACCTTTGCGCGAACACCCAAGCCGTCCGCGCAGTGGTACCGCGACGCGACGCGAAACTTTGCGCGACAGTAGGCAAAAGGCGTCGACGTCAAATGGAACGCGAAGGTCCTTGGGGGCGAGTAGTCGTACTCAACGGTGGCTCGAGTTCGGGGAAGACCACGATTGGAAGACAACTCCAGGTGTCGTTTCGAGAGACCTGGGTACTGATCGGGATTGACGTACTCATCTGGTTGCTGCCGATGCAGATGATGAAGGATCCCGACGGTCTGCTCATCCAAAACGGCGTGGTCCGGCGCGGCACAGAGTTTATGAGGCTTTACTTGGCGTTCCAACAGGCCGTGGCCACATTGGCGAGAAGCGGGGTCAACGTCATCCTCGACGACGTCATGCACGACGGGCTGGTTGACCGTCGGCGGTGGGAAAGAGCGTTCGTCGACGTCGACACTCTTTGGGTCGGGATCCACTGCGATTCAGGCGTTGTCCAAACGCGCGAGAAGGAACGAGGCGACCGCCCACGCGGCCTAGCGCGAAACACCGCGGCCTCATGTCATCGAGATATCGACTACGACATCGAAGTGGACACGAGCATGATGGAGGTGGACGCCGCGGTGCAGCACATTGTCAGCGGCATTGGACGTCGATGGCCGGCTGAGACAGCACCGTCGTCGAAGGAACTGCCGGTGCAGCCACCAATCTCAGCGTTGACGAAGAACGGGAGCATTGGTCGTGCCCCGTGGGAGCATGACAAACCCTCGGATGGCCCCGTCTAACGCGGGACCTCAACGTCCCGGACTACTCGAGCACGAGAGTTCCCCTAGCGCGGTAACGCAGAAGATGAGATGGCGCATCCTCCAGACCGCCGATCGACTCCGCCACATGTGTGCGACAATGCGTCATGGGTGCTTCCGGAGATAAACCAAGGAAACGCAGGTTTCGAATGCCCAAAGTGCCCAAGGGCGAAGAGACCAATAACATCCAACTCGCGGGTTTGACCAACAGCGATGGCAGCATCCACGGACCACGCGTCGGCCACGAAATGGCGCGCGGTCGAAGTGAAGATGTCGGACGAATTGGCAAGTTCATTCTGCGACGTCTCGGACGATGGCCCAAAGAGGACGACCCAAACCCACCGGAGTGACTTGGTCGAAGAACACGCCGGCCAACGTCGTCAACCCAGAAGTGTTGACGCACCGTCGTCGCTCCTGACCACATTGACGAGTGGCCAACAAACACGTCCTCTCTCACGTCGCGACCCATACTTCCGCGAATGAGCGCGACCAGAAAACTGCATTCACGTAAAGACTTTCGCCGCGCCGATAGGCTCGCCTGATGTCGCCGTTACTGGTCGTAATCCTCATCTCTGTCGCGCTCAGCACCTTCGCCTGGATCGCGTCGCTCCTCACCGGCGCGACCTCATGGGTCGACCAGCTCTGGTCAATCGCGCCGATTGCCTACGTGTGGGTCTTCGCGGGGTACGCGGGTCTGACGGACATCCGATTGGACGTGATGGCGGCGCTCGTCACGCTGTGGGGGGTCCGACTCACGTTCAATCTGGCGCGAAAGGGCGGCTACACGGGCGTCGAAGATTACCGTTGGCAAGTGCTTCGAGACGGAATGGGGCGCGGGCAGTTCCAGCTCTTCAACTTCTTTTTCATCGTGATCTATCAAAACGTCATTCTCGTACTCATCACGCTGCCCGCCCTTACCGCGTACCAACACCGTTCGACCACGCCCGTTGGCGTTCTGGACTGGTTGCTGGCGACCCTCTTTCTCGCCTGTACCACTGGCGAGGCGCTCGCTGACCAACAGCAGTGGGACTTCCAGACCCGGAAGCGAACGCAGGTCGCGACCGGTCGAACGCCGAGCCCGCAGTTTCTCCAGTCGGGACTCTTTCGCTTTTCGCGCCACCCCAACTACTTCTTTGAACTGGCCCAGTGGTGGATCTTCTTCTTGTTCGGCGCGGTCGCGGCGAGCTCGTTGCTCCAGTGGAGCGTCGTCGGAGCGTTCCTCTTGAGCGTGCTCTTTGTTGGTTCGACCAACTTCACCGAGAAGATCACTCTTTCGCGTTACCCCGAGTACGAGGAGTACCGGCGACGTACGTCGCCGATCGTGCCGTGGTTCTCAAGATCTGGGGCCCAGGACGTTCACGTCATTTAAGGTGACGAGTAACGCCGCAGTTAACGTTCCGTAGAGTCTGCGTCTTTGGTGTCAATCATGAGTCTCGTGGCAAAAACGGCCGCTTCCGTGCGATTGCTCATGTGAAGTTTGTTCAACAGTCCCGTGATGTAATTCTTGACCGTCTTCTCCGAGAGAAACATTGACTCCGCAATCTGGCGATTGGTTAAACCCTCGGCGATGAGGTCCAATAGGCGGCGTTCCTGGGCAGAGAGAACGCTAAGTGGCGAAAGGGTCTTGGGGGGGTGAGTGATTCGTTCGATCACCCGTGCCACTGCTCGAGGGTCCATGAGCGATCCACCTCGAGCCACCTTCTTCACGTCCTCGACGAAATCGTGAGCTTTGATCTGTTTCAAGATGTAGCCGGACGCGCCAGCCATCACACTGGCGTAGAGCGCTTCGTCATCCGCAAAGAAGGTCAGCATGAGACACGCAATCTCGGGCCGGGCCGACCGGATCTCGCGACAGACTTCAATACCGCTCCCGTCCTCGAGTCGCACGTCCAAAATAGCCACGTCGGGATTGGTCAACGGTATTCGATGGAGAGCCTCGGCGACGGAGGACGCTTCACCGACGACTTCTAAATCGTCATCGAACTCGAGCAGACTGCGAATGCCTTCACGCACCATTTCGTGGTCGTCGAGAAGGAAGACTCGTATCGTCATTGCTTCCATTGTGCCAGTCTTTCGACCTCACCCGACAAGGGGTGGCGGGACCAATGTCGCGGCCAACGCTCGTTGGTACGCTCGGGGCCGTGCCCCATCGAAAGATCAACGACCCCGTCAAGTTACGCCGACTGTTGGACGCCGTGTTGATGATCGAAGCTGACCTCGAACTCCCGGTCCTGCTGCGCCACTTCGTCGAAGAGGCCTGTTCCCTGGTCGACGCTCGCTACGGCGCCCTCGGCGTGCTCAACGAAACTCGCAGTGCCCTCGAACAGTTCATCACCGTCGGGCTCTCCGTCGACGAAGTAAAAAAGATTGGCCACCAACCTACCGGACAAGGCGTGCTCGGCCTGCTCATTAGCGAAGCGGCGCCGCTACGTCTGGATGATCTCACGACCCATTCCAATACTTACGGTGTGCCGGCCGATCACCCACCGATGCACTCCTTTCTCGGGGTGCCAGTACGCGCCCACCACGACGTCTACGGCAACTTGTACCTAACGAACAAAGTAGGCGCGAAGGGCTTCGATGAGGAAGACCAGTTCCTCGCAGAAGCGCTCGCCACGGCCGCGGGCATCGCCATCGAGAACGCCCGCCTACACGAGCGAATTCGGGCCGTCAGCGTGCTCGAGGATCGAGATCGTATCGCCAAAGACCTGCACGACCGCGTCATCCAGCGTGTGTTCGCCGTCGGCGTGACGCTCCAAGGGGCGACCCGTCTCACGGACCGCGATCAAGTCGTCGCGAAGGTTAACGAGGCGGTGGACGGACTCGAGGCCACTATGGGCGAGATTCGCTCCGCCGTATACGAACTCAGCGGCGCGGACATTCCCGGTGGTCTTCGCCAAGGGGTGCTCGAACTTGTTGCCGATCTCTCGCCGATGCTGGGCGCCCGGCCCCACGTAAGCTTCTCTGGACCCATCGACAACGCGGTGCCGCAGCGCATAGCGGACAACCTGTTGGCCGTGCTGCGTGAAGCACTTACCAACGCGGGCAAGCACGCACAGGCGACTCGCTACCTCGTCACGCTGGCGGTGACGGACCACGTGAAGCTCGAAGTGGTTGACAACGGAGTCGGCGTGGAGTTGGCGGCGGTCGGCGCGGGCGGCATGGGTCTTAAGAATCTGCGCACTCGAGCCGAGAAACTTAACGGAACCTTTGAGGTGCGGGCCGAGGCCGGCGGCGGAACACGAGTCGTGTGGAGCGTGCCAATCTAAATCGCCGTCTCGAGAGTGATCACGGCTAGGTTTCGCCTATGGCCACGAAGAGAACGATGGTTGATAAGGTCCTCGAC
Source organism: Acidimicrobiaceae bacterium (assembly GCA_003134515.1). GTDB lineage: Bacteria > Actinomycetota > Acidimicrobiia > Acidimicrobiales > RAAP-2 > RAAP-2. The sequence goes on from PLBM01000093.1 coordinate 56,031, forward strand.
GAGATGTCGCCGCTCGAGGTGAGCGCCAAATCGATGTTCGGCGAGTACGGCCTTTACCATCGAGGCAGAAACTTCGCCCTCATTTGCGACAACACGCTCTTCATCAAGGTCACCGCGCCGGGCGCGAAACTCGCTGGCCGGGTCGCGACCGGCCCTCCGTACCCCGGAGCGAAGCCGGCGTTCAAGATCTCGCCGGCCAAGCGCCGAGAACACGACTGGCTAATGCAACTCATTGAAGTCACCTGCGAGGCCCTTCCAAAGCCCACGAAGAAGTAGAAGCCGCGCGACGCGTGCTGGTCTCTCTACGTATCAAACCAATAGGTATTAGTGATGTGCGAGAACGATCGCCCGGGCGCTGGACCCGACGCCGATGCTGATCACCGGATGTAGGGAAGGGCGAAGCCAACGCATCACGAGGTTCAACTCGCTCGCCGAGATTGCCACGCAGCCGTGGGTGGGAGCGCCGAAGCTGACGTGGAGAAAAAAGCCCGAGCCGGCTCCTTTGATAACGGGATCGGTGTTGTAGTTGATGACTACGGCGTGCGCGTACGCGGCCCCCGCGTCGTACAGATTCTCTGACTCGCCTCCCGGCGAGACCGGACTGATCACGTGACGGTTGTACTGCGCGGACGCCGGATTCTCATCCCACCAGTCGTCGGGACCGGCCCTGAAATACGCTAACCGGGTACCGTTGTTGGCTTCATTGCCAAAGGCCTGGGTCAGAGTGAAGACGCCCGCCGGCGTTCGTCCGAGCCCTTCGCTCGTGAGTCCGACGCCGTGAACTCCTACGTAGGCGACGAACGGACCAAAGACTTGCGCGTACTTACCGTCACGTTGAAGTTGCCACGTTCTCACGACTGCTACCTCGCCACGAGACGAGGCCGCTTGTACCGTGATGACCTGTCCCGGTGGCGCACCCGCGAATGCGCCGGGCGAAATGGCCCCGAGCGCGGCGACGAGCGCGGCGACTACAGCAAGTTCGAGCGCGAGTCTCTTGAGAATCTCAACTCTCCTTCACCGCCGTACATTCGTCGATACGCAGCTCATCCATCCTAAATCAGCGTCAGCGGTGAGGACTCGAGGTGACTTACTCGTGGGACGCGCTCAACGAGTCGCCTTCTAGTCAGCCTGGCCTCGCCCACAGCCCAGTGGCGAGGTGTCAAAAGTTGAGCTAAGCCACCATGAAATGACTTCTGACGCGCAACTTCTCTTCACATGAATTCAATTAAAGATGACTGTCGTTAACCGACGGAGAAATCGTCGACATCGATCCAGAACTTCGCGATCATTAGAAGCCAATTCCCCCTCCGCCCGGCGAAGTCGTCGTAGTCGTTGGCGGTCTGGTAGTGGTCGTCGTTGGCGGTCTCGTGGTGGTGGTCGTTGGCGGTCTCGTGGTGGTGGTCGCTGGCGGACTAGTGGTGGTCGTCGTTGGCGGTCTCGTGGTGGTGGTCGCCGGCGGACTTGTAGTCGTGGTCGTTGGCGGTCTCGTGGTGGTGGTCGTGCCGACGCCCGTGTCCGCGGGCTTGACCGTCGCCACGTCGGACCACTTGCCCCAAGTGTCGCTCACGTTACCCTTCACTTGGCCGGGAGCGGTATCGAAGGAGAACCAGTAGAGGGCCTTGCCGGCGTAGGTCACTTG
>PLBM01000109.1 GCA_003134515.1 Acidimicrobiaceae bacterium
GCCTGGGCGTAGATCCTCTGGATGAGGTCGTCGAGGCGCCGATCTATGAGTTCAGGGACCCGGTCGGGGTGCAGCTTGCCGGCCCCGACCGCCCGCGCGACGTCCTCGGCGCTGAGGAGTTCGTCCCCGAGGTAGACGGTGCCATCGAGGTCGAGGGCGTAGCCGGCGAATAGGCGGTCAGGTGATCGAGTGACGGGGTCCAGTTTCATGGGGCGAGCCCGTCCAGTTCGCTGAGCACGGTGGTGACGTCGTCGGGAGTCCACGCCCCCATGAGATCCGCGAGGTCGAGGATGCCGAACCGGTCTCGCATCAGGTGAGAGTTGGTAAGCGCCCATACGACCACCGTTCGATCGGGCGTCGGACGCAGTTGGTCGAAGGTGACCGGGGCCCGCGCGTCACCAAGCGCGGCGACGACCACTTCGCCGGGTTCGAGAAGTCGATCGATCTCGAGTGCGTGACTGGGCCAGTTGGTAACGACGCTCTCTAGGTCGCTGACGTGTTCGCGGATCCAGGTGGACTTGCGTTCGTAGAGCCTCCAACACTCGCGCGCGGTCGCCCCGGAGGAGTCGAGTTCGGCGAAGGCGTCGAGCACTCGTTCACGTGTGGCCACGTTCTTCGCGAGCAGGGTCACGCCCCCTTCGTCGAGCCGACGTCGAACGTGACGCCAGGCGAGTGCCGCAAAGACGCTGGCCACTCCGACTTGCGAGCCGTGCGAGGCGCTCGGCTGTCCGTCGGCGTCGGCGCGCATCTCCAATAGGTGGCTGATCGTGTGTTCGAGCCCCGACGACGGTGCCGTTCGCCCCGCCGCGCCCATCGCGACTCCGCCCCTCATGAGGCATTCAGCGAGAGCGCTCACCGCACACGCCTCGCCTCGTCCGAGTTCACGGCTGGCCGTCAAGAGGGAATCGACGCCATCGCGCATCATCGAAACGATCGCGGGGGAGAAGCTCGTGTCGAATCCCACTGCGTTGGCGAGATACCAGTCCGCGCCCGCCGTGAACATCGAGACCTGGTCGCCGAGGCCCGAGCGGGTCATCTCCAACGGAGCGCGCGAAATGACGAGGGGGTCGATGACCAGCGCGTCGGGCCATCGGCTCGGCGTCGTTCGTTTCGCGCCGCCGATCAAGAGCACGGATTGATCGTCGGAAAATCCATTCACACTGGCGGCGGATTGGACCACGACGTGGGTGAGTGAAAGCTCTCCCGCGACGACCTTGGCGATGTCCGTGATGGTTCCGGAACCGACGCTGACGAGTCCACGCGGAGCGCCACGGCGCACNNCTCTTCGTCGGCAAGCACGATTATCTTGGATGACGTCGCCGAGACCAGTTCCAGGTTCACCTGGTAATGGCCACCCAAGACGTCGAGAACGACGTCTAACAGTTCGCCGTTCGCGTACCGCTTGGGCGTCGTGTCCGATAGCACCGTCAACGAAGAGCCGAATGCAACACCCACGCGCTCAATCACGTCGGCCAGACCCAGCAACGATCCCTCGCCGCGCACCACCTCTCGTAGACCTATGGGCCGTAGCGACGAGGCTTCGGGCGCTGAGTTCAATGTTGAACGCAGAGCGCTCAGGTCATCGACGACGACTGCGTCGAACTCGCTCACGCCAGAGCTCCTTCTACGGCGTCATAAAGGTCCCGATAGCGACGGTAGGCCTCGTTGTACCGTGATCTGTTTGACGCGTCCGGTACGAAGGGTTCTTCGGCCATCGTCACCGTCCGGCTCACGGCGTCATTCAGGTCGGAAAAGATTCCCACCGCGACGCTTGCCAGAAGCGCGGCTCCCAGCGCGGTGGCCTCCTTTACCAAGACGCGGCGCACGGGACGACCGGTGACGTCGGCCTTGATCTGCATCCAGGTATCGCTCGCCGCCCCTCCACCAACCACCCGGATCTCTTCGTGGCCAAGTCCCATCGCGGCGAAGCGGTCAACGACATCGCGAAAGGCGAAGGCGCATCCTTCGAGAACGGCACGTGCCAACGAGTGTGACGTGTGCGTCAACGAGAGCCCGGCGAAGACCCCTCGCATCTGGGCGTTCCACGTCGGGGTCATCGCACCGGAGAGCGCGGGGATGAATAGGAGGCCGTCGGCCGCAGGCGGTGCTTGAGCTGCCAAATCGAAAATTGCGGCTTGATGCACGCCGAGAACATTGTCAGCGAGCCACTTGGTGCTGCCCCCAGAGACGAATCCGGGATTCTCAACGAGGTAAAAACCTTTCAGAGCGTGCGCGTGAGTTTCGACCAGCATCTCGTGGTCGAGGACCAACTTCGCTGAAGCGACGGTGACGCANNGCCTATCGACGCCGCGTGCTCGTCTCCGGTTCCGACCAATACGGCACATTTGGTGGAGAGCCCCATCGCCTCGGCGGCTCCCGAGGTGATTGTCCCGGCGACGTCACTTGCGTCAAGGATTTCGCCCAGTTGGTCTTCACGGAGACCGAATGTTTCGAGGAGTTCCGTAGACCATCTTCGCGCGCGGAGGTCGTACAACATGCTCGACGAAGCGTTCGCGTGATCGAGGGCGAGTCGATTCGTCAGGCGGTGAAGCAAGTAGCCAGCGACGGGCGGGAACGCCGTCGCCGTTCCAAAGATCTCGGCCTCGTTGTCGCGTAGCCAATGGATCTTGGGGCCCGAATGCGAGGCATCGGGTACGAGGCCAGTGATTTCGAAGAGCCGGTCTCGGCCCACTAACTGCGCCATCGCGACCGCTTGACTATGGGCGCGCCGGTCGAGCCAGATGATGGCGGGCCCTAAGGCTTCGCCGGTGCGTGAGAGTGGCACGACGCCGTCTACCTGGCACGCGAGACTCAAAGCACCGACATCGGTGGCTGCCAATCCGGATTGGGCCAACAGTTGCACGATCACTGAGGCGATTCCCTCATCGAAATGACGCGGATCCTGCTCGGCCCAACCGCCGCGGGCGTGCGTTATGGTCAGCGCGCTCGACGCCCACGCGCGCTCGACGCCCTCACCGTCAAGGAGGACTCCCTTAATGCTCTGCGAGCCGACGTCGAGGCCAATGGCGAGTGTCACGCCGCGACTCGCGTCAAATGATCGCTTCGATTTGGCGAAATGGCCATGTTTCTTCGTACGAACTTCATCGGTTCCGGCAACCCCTCATTCTTCAAATGTGTCAGCGCCGATTTCGCGCCCACCCGCTGCGGACTTTACAGTAAGTCATCAGACGACTTTGGTCAATGACAGATGCGTAGATTCGAGAGATGACCTGGGACCCGCGCGTCGTCCATGGCCTCAATACCTTGGCCGTCGCGCTAGACCGTCACTCCGCCCACAGCGACCTCGGCGTGCGCTCATCGCTCGGACGGGCGTCGTTCGGCGAACGACCAGAAAGATGGTTGACAAAAGTCGTCTGATGACTTACTGTGTTTCAAAATTGCGGCGAGGATCGGGGGGATTCTGTGTCAACGGAAGAACAGCAGATTGAAAAGGAACTGGGTCTTAAAGCCGACTCCGTAAGTCTGTGGGGTGACTTTGTCGTTTCCGTCGCAAACGTCGCACCGTCGAGCAGCGTGGCCTACACATTGGCACTGCTGCTCACCTTCGCCGGGCACGTCTCGCCGTTGGCGGTGTTCGTCGTAGGTCTCGCCATGTCGGCGTGTGCCGTGGGTTACGCGAGCCTGAACCGATGGCGAGCCCACGCGGGTGCCCCGTATGTATGGGTGGGCGAGGCTGTGACGCCGTCCATCGGAGTTGGCACTGGGCTCCTCAACGTCG
>PLBM01000130.1 GCA_003134515.1 Acidimicrobiaceae bacterium
TCGTTCATGATCTCGAGGTCGGACGACGAGCCCATCACGATTCCCACCACTGGCGACACGATGCCTCCCGTTTCCGCGTGCCCCACGCGGACACCCGTCCATGTTCTCACGTGCGGGGCGGCGGGTTCGCCAACGAGGTCGCAACGGGCCGATTTATCGCGTCGAGCATCGGCGCTGGACCTGTCGCGCGTCGCCGATGATGGCAGAGAAGGTAGGTTGGTGGGCGTTCGACACGAACGAATCGCTGGTAGTTTTGAAGGNNGGACGTCGATGATGCGCATTGCCATTGGGTTAGACACTGATGGGCCACTGGAGAAGACGCTCGAGCGCGCGGGTCGCCTGCGCGAGCGCGGCTTTAGGAGCCTGTGGGCGTCGCAAATCTTTGGACCTGACACCTTGACAGTTCTCGCGATCGTGGGTCGCGAGTTCCGTGACCTCGATCTCGGCACGGCGGTCATACCCATACAGCCCCGGCACCCTTCGATGCTCGCCGCCCAAGCTCGCACCGTGCAAGAGGCGATTGGCGGGCACCTCTCGCTCGGCGTTGGTCTCTCACACCAAATCGTCGTCGAAGGAATGTGGGGCATCTCTTTCGAGCGCCCCCGCACCTACATGCAGGAGTATCTCGCGGCGCTCGCGCCGATGTTGCGCGGAGAAAAGGTGAACGTGCAAGGTGAGCGCGTGAAAGCAGTCACGATCGGATCTCTCGGGCCAAAGGAAGTCGCGGCGCCGAGCTTGTTGGTGGCGGCGCTGGGGCCCAAGATGCTCGAACTCGCCGGCACTCTCGCCGACGGCACTCTGTTGTGGATGACTGGGCGAAAGACAATTGGCTCGCACATCGTGCCTACGATTCGCGCGGCGGCGGCCAAAGCCAGTCGGGGAGAACCGCGCGTCGTCTGCTCATTGCCGATCTCAGTGACCTCGAACCCCGCGAGTACGCGCGAGCGCATCAACACCGACTACGCGCTCTACGCGACGTTGCCGAGTTACGCCGCGATGTTGAAACGTGAAGGCGCGAAAGCGCCGGCCGACGTGAGTCTTATCGGATCGACCGAGCAAGTGCTCGAGCAATTGCACGCGCTCGCCGAGGCCGGCGTGACCNNGCGCCCTCGGGCACGAGCGAAGAACGCGACGGCGCGATTGACGCCTTGCTGGCGTACCAGGGTCGCGACTAACTCTCCTCATCGAGAGTTCCCCATGGTGGGTGATCCATTCTAAGTACCTGAGAGTGCCAGTGCGAGGAGCCTCGAGAGGGCTCTTCCCACGAGGTTTGAGGAGATTTGACGAGGGATTTTTATCTTTTGCGGCTCCCCAAAAACTCTCCGCTGAGCGCGCGACAATGGTTCGCGCCTATTTAGAAGCGACTTTGGGCACGACCAAGTTGACGATCATCATCAGCGGTAGGTCCGCTGCCGACCCGATCATCAACAACCTCGCACTGCCAGCGCGAGCGGTCAACCGACGTGTAGAGATTATCGTTCAATAGACGCGCCTCCTTGACGCCTCGTCGTCCGATGGCGCTTAGGGACCTCCTCGCGTAAGGATCCGTCCACTACGATTGGTAATCACAAAGGAGCCGAGTTGTTAGTCGTTGCCAGTCTCATCTCTGTCGCCCTCTTCCTCGCCTTTTTCTCCACCNNATTCTCTTCAATCCGGTCACTTCGCGTCAGGCCGACCATCTCCAACTTTCCAAAAGCGCCTTTCGACGTCTTGGCGTGGTGGAGATCGTCGGGGGCGCGGTGCTGCTCGCGGGACTCTCCGCGAAGGGTTCGTCGGCGTTAGCGATCATGAATGAGGTTGCGGCCGCGCTACTGTGCGTGCTCATGGCCCTCACGGTCATCGGTCGCGTTCGCCGCGGCGACGGTCTTCGACTGTTCGCGCCCGCCCTGTCGCTTTCGCTGTTAGCCCTGGTCGAGTTGAGTTTTCGACTGGCCGCCTAAGGTCAATACGCGACGCGGGTGTGCTTGAACTCGTTGAGTGCAATCTCATCGGTCATGAGCGCGACCAAAGACTCAATGATCTGGATGGACTGTTCGGCGTCATGGTTCGGCGTCGTCATATAGCGAATGAAGGCGGCATCTTCGCCGACGACGAGGGTCGGCACGCCAAAGGCCTCGTAGCGTTCGAACTCTCTAAAGGTCTCGGCGATGACTTTGTGGGGCCGACGGGAGTCGACGTCCGCGAAGACCTCGTCGAGGGCGGCGCCGACGGGTGAGAGCACCTGTTCGATCTCCTTACGCGAGACCAGGCGAATGGCCCGATCGTGGCGAGCGCGAAAGAGCGCTTCGTGGGCGTCGAGGAAGAACTCGGGCTGGGCGTCGCGGATCGAGGTGCTGACGGCGAGAGCCAAGAGTTCGCTGTCGCGCGCGGGGTCGTCCCACACGTCGGGTGCGTCGTCGGCCTTGTAGCCCTGGCTCATCGTCCAGGGCGCGAAGGTGACGTCAAAGTCCGCGCCGTGGCGAAGTGCGGTGATGAGATGCAGGTGCAGGTTCTTCGCGAAGGGGCAGCGGTAGTCGTACGAGAGTTGGAAAGAGAGCACGGAACCAGCCTAGGAACTATCGTCCGGGCACTGGCACACCTTGGCTGCGACAGAGGTCTTTGAAGGAACAGAATCGGCACGCGTTCACCGAGGGCGTTGCCGGGAAGTCGCCGTCGCCGTAGTAGCGCTTGATCTTCGTCCACGCTCCCGCGGCGGCGTTCGCGCGCGCCTTCACCACGACGTCGCTGACAGAGCGCTCGATTGATTGGCCGTGCGCGACGTACATCAAACGTAGTGTCGTCGGTCGCTCGCCTAATTTGGCCTCGCAGAGCGCCGCGTAGAGTTCGGCGTTCGCGAAGGTGTGAGAGTCGTAGTTGCGATTGGGCAGGGCTCCGGTCTTGTAATCCACGATGGTGAGCGAACCGTCGTCCGCTCGATCGAGGCGATCGAGAATGCCAGAGAGAGGCGTGTCGTTCACTTCGACGCCCAAACGCAACTCGACTCCTTCGCTCGTGACCGACGTCGGATCTTCCATGGCGAAGTAGCGCACGAGGATGGCCTCCGTCTCGGCCAGCAGTTTCGCGAGCATGCCTTCGTCAAGGCCGATGTCGGAGCGGACCTCGTCGGTCAATATCGCCGCAACTGCCGGCTCGACGTACTCACGGGCATGTTCTATGGTCCGCTCGGGACCTTCTAACCGATAGAGCTGCTCTAAGACGTAGTGGACGAACCGGCCCTTGGCGGTGGCGTACGACGCGGGTTGGGCGAGCCGCTCGATCGACGCGTGCTGGTAGCGACGCGGACACGTTTGAAAATCCGATAGCCGTGAGGGCGAGAGTGCTGCGGGCAGTGGTTGGTCAAACGCCATGGGGCCACGATAGGTCCACGATGTGACATCAAGTCCGGGCGCGCCGGGTCACAATGGAGTGGTGGCCACTGACTCTTCATCTACTCGTTTCGGTGAGATCGTGCGCACCAGCGCCTGGCACGGCGTTCGAGTCGGCGACCCGGTTGTCGTGAACGCGCCCAAGGAGCGCCGTCAACAGTGGACCTTCGTCGCGCACGTTGTGAACGAAGCCACCGGCGACGAGTGGGTCGAGGTGCGCGGGGGCCGAGTGGGCGAGTCGAAGGGCCGGTCGTTTCTCCCAGAACTCATCTATCCGAGTGGCGCGCGAAAGGGCTCGCGCGTCACGGGACTCTCGCTCGCTACGGCACCCCAACTGGCGCTGGACTGACGCGATCGGCGTCGATGGCATTGATGCGTTTTGACTTGAGAATGTAGAGGCCCGGTACCACGCAGATCACACTCGCGGCCACGAAGTACGTTCGCACGCCGACGTAGTTTGCGATCTCTCCGGCGATGACGAGTCCGAGGGGACCGACGCCCAGCGAGACGAACCAGTCAACGGAGCTGGCTCGGCCCAAGAGTTCGCGCGGGACCTCACTTTGCATCATCGATTCCCAGATCACGTTGCCAAAGATCATCATCGGCGACGCGACGATGGGAAAGATAATGATTTCCCAAAAGTTCGCCGCGATACCCATGACGAGGGCCGACAGCGTGCCAATGGTCCAGTAGATCCACATCACGCGTACGCGGCGCTTGGGCGACGGAAGGTTCGCGGCGATCAATGCGCCGACGGCTCCCGCCACCCCTGACGCCGCGACCGCGAATCCCACGTAGTCCTTGGCGAGGTGCAGGTTGTGGCGCAAAAAATACGGTATGAGCACGAACATCGGGACAAAGAGGAAGCCGTTGGTCAGGGTGACGCCGAGCAGCGTGGTCCACAGCCAACGAGTCTGGCGAACGTACCGCACGCCCTCTTTGATGTCTTCCAGCATTGAATTGGCTACGTTCCTTACCGGTTTGGGCGTCGCCTTCATCAACAACAAGGCGGTGGCGCTGACGACGAAAGTCGCGCAGTCCACGCCAATCGCCAAGCTGATACTGAACGCGGCGAGTAAGCCGCCCACGGCCGGGCCCACCATCGCGCCCATCAAGTTATTGGCCAAAGGTCGCACGGCGTTCATCGCCGGCAGGAGTTCTTGCGGCACGATCTCGGGTGTGAGGGCGGAGATCGCCGGGAAGAAGACCGAGTCAAAAAGGCCAAAGAGAAAGGCGAAGATGAGCAGTTCCCAGAATCGCAGCAGACCCGTCGCGATCATGATGACGAGCACCCCCGTTAGCACTGCTCGGGCCACGTCCGAGATGATGAGGAGCATCCGTCGCGAGAATCGGTCGACGATGGCCCCACCGACGAGCAGGAAAATGACCAGTGGAATCATTCGCGCGGCGGCGAACCACGCCAACTTGGTGACACTGTGCGTGGTGTCCAAGACCAGCAGGGTCAGCGCGACGAGGGCGACGCCGTCACCAAAACTCGAAATCGTCTGACCCGATACCAGGAGCGTCGGTTCGCGATGTTTCGCCAGTTGCACCATGGCGAGCTTCTTTTTCACCGTTCCACACTAGGCCAGGTGCACGAGCACATCGGGATATGTCGCGCTGGAGCGGGTGACGGGGATCGAACCCGCATGGCCAGCTTGAAGGTCGGATGACCCAACAACATTGTCGGAGTAATGACGCTGATCAAACCACACTTCCATTGGATTCTTTTGCCCGTCCATACCGTTTGAGTACCCCACGGGCGATAAGTAAACGTAGTCAATCCGTCATGTGCGGTGTGGGTTGTCGTCCGAGAGCCGACTTCAACAATCCGACTGGCGAATCACAACCTGGCAACGCTGCTTCGACTTCGCTGAATCCACCAAAGGTCAGAGTCCCGATACGGCGACGACTCAGTGACGTCCACCAATCCGCAAGTGTGAGGGTGCCAGTCCTCAAGGGATTGTGTCAGTCGGACTCTCGCCGGCGGCCCGAACTCATGTCGTTTTAGCTGTTACCTAGTTGACTAAATCAGCAGCAGTCCCGGCCGCTCAAGGAGGAATCGCTCCGCTTCCTCGCTCACCAGTCGGACGACCTCCGCAGCTGGCCGTACAACATTAACGAAGCGGGCGGACTGCCCAATGTAGAGTGGCGGCCCTGGCGTAACGCCGTCGCGGCGTTGACGGAGATCCACCTCGTGCTCGGCCCATTCGTCGGTAAAGGCGTCACGCCGGACACGCGCCCCGATGGCCGTCGGCCAGGGCAGTCCCGACGCGATGTCGTAGGCACGGGTGAACACTGTGTCCCCACCATCGCTCGCCAGAATCGCCGCCTTGTAGTCGTCGTCAACCTCGATAGCTTCGGGCGTCGCGAGAAAGGCGGTGCCGAGCCAGGCGCCGTCCGCACCAGCAAGCAGAGCTGCTGCGAGTGCGCGCCCGCTGGACATGCCTCCTGCGGCCAGCAAGGGCACTTCCGGATATCTCTCGGCAATCCCGACGAGGAGCGGAAGTAGGCCCATCGTTCCCGTGTGCCCTCCAGCTTCCGTACCTTGCGCGACAAGGACGTCGGCGCCCGCCTCAACCGCGACGTCAGCGTCATCGAAACCCTGAACCTGACAAATGATCCGCAGGCCGGCGTCCTTAACTCGGTGGGCCCACTCGCCCGGATCAGAGAACGACAACGCGATGGCGGCGGGGCGTGCGTCGAGCGCAGCCTGGAACTGACTCTCGGCGAAGGACAGGAATGGCGTGATAAACCCGATGGCGAACGG
>PLBM01000122.1 GCA_003134515.1 Acidimicrobiaceae bacterium
CGGCGATCGGCCGGCGGCGTCGTGATCATCGAGAGGTCGCGGATACCGGTAAAGGCCATTTCGAGCGTGCGCGGGATCGGACTCGCGCTCAGGGTCAACACGTCGACCCCTATAGAGCGGGTCTTAATCGACTCTTTGTGCTGCACGCCAAATCGCTGCTCTTCATCAACGACCAGTAGGCCAAGGCGCTTAAAGGACACCGAGTCACTGAGGAGTCGGTGCGTGCCGATCACGACGTCGATCGATCCCTCGGCGAGGCCCGTCAGCGTGGATTTGGTCTCGGCCTCGTCGACGAATCGACTGAGCAGCGCCACCTTCACCGGAAAGCCTGCGAAGCGTTCGCTAAACGTGGCGTAGTGCTGGCTCGCGAGAAGCGTGGTGGGCACCAAGATGGCCGCTTGGGTGTTGTCTTGGACTGCTTTGAAGACGGCGCGCAGCGCCACCTCGGTCTTGCCAAAGCCCACGTCGGCACAGATGAGTCGGTCCATCGGACGTGGCGACTCCATGTCGGACTTGACGTCATTGATGGCCTGAGCCTGATCGGCGGTGAGGGTGTAGGGAAAGAGCTCTTCCATCTCTCGTTGCCACGCGGTGTCAGCGCCAAAAGCGTGACCCTCGGCGACACTGCGCAGTCGATAGAGATCCACGAGCTCTTGGGCGACTAAGAACGCCGCGGCGCGGGCCTTCGCGCGAGTCTTTTGCCACTCGACGCCACCCAGGCGCGAGAGCGCGGGACCGTCGCCGCCGGTGTAGGGCGTCAACGCGTCGATCTGCTCGGTGGGCCAGTAACTGCGACCGTCCTTGAACTGGAGAATCAGGTAGTCACGGGTCACCCCGTTGATCGCGCGCGTCGTGGTACCCGAGAATTGGGCCACACCGTGTTGACGGTGCACGACGTAACTACCCACCGACAGGTCGTCGAAGAATCCATCCACGTTGCGCGCCCTCGTGCGCGACGTCCGACGCTGACTTCGCCGACCCGTGAGGTCACTCTCACTCCAGACCACCACCTCGGGGTCGTCGAGCGAAAATCCCGCCGGAAGCGAACTCTCGAGCACGCTGAGTCTCGCCTCGAGGACGTGACGAGGGTCACTCGTCACGTCGAGGCCCTCGGCGCGCAACTGCTCGGCCATTCGCTCGATCGCTCCGGGGGTGGAGGTCAACACGACACCGCGGCGTCCCTTCGACCAACCTCGTACGTGCGCGGCGATGCGCGCCGCGTCGCCTTGCACCGGCGGCGGCGAGATGAGATCGCCCGTCGAGCCGAGCGAGCTGGCGCTCGTTTCCAAAGCGACGTCGATCTTTCCGGCCAGGACTTCGTCGTAGGTCAGGTGCAACAGCGGTACGGGCCTGCTCGCGCGCCACGTGGCCGCGACGACGTCGGTGAGCTCGCGCTCCTCGTCGAGCAAGTCGTGCAGGCGGGCGCGAACGCGTTCGGGCTCGACCACCACCACTTGCGCGCCCTTCGCCTCATCGAGCAGCGTGTGCGCCTGATCGACGAAGAGGCCCATCCAACCTTCCATCCCGTCAAAGAGCTGTCCCGTCGCAAGGCGATCAAAGGTCCCCGAGGCCCAAGGCTCACTCGTCGACATTGCCTCGGCGCGCAGGCGCGTCCGAGCCCCGGGCATCCATTCGCGCGCCGGCGCGATGACGGCCTCGTCGAGGGCGTGCGTCGAACGTTGGGTCGCGATATCAAATACCGTCAGACGTTCAACCTCGTCACCGAAAAAGTCGAGGCGCAGGGGCTCGTCGTTCTGCGCCGGCCAGACGTCCACAATGCCACCGCGCACCGCAATCTCGGCCCGGTGCTCGACCAAGTGCTCGCGGCGATAGCCCATCGCGACGAGCCCTTCGACGAACTCGTCGCGGTTGACCTCACTGCCCCGGCCCAAGACGTACGGCGCCCGCAGCGGCTCGGGTGAGAGCAATTGCGCGATCGAACGGGCCGAGGCGACGATGACCCGCGGCGCCGTCCCCTCACCGATGCGCCAGCGCAGCAGGGCGCGCATCGCCATGACCTGACTGTCGGGACTGACTCGTTCGAGCGGATGCGTGTCCCAGCCCGGCCAGAGCGCGACCTCACCTTCGCCGAGCCACGCGACGAGGGCGTCTCGCACGTGTTCGGCGTCGCTCGAGGTCGCCGTGACGGCGATCAGGAAGGGTGCGTCGAGCGCCAGCGCGGCGACGGCGAGCGGCGTCGCGTAACTCGACGGGACGAACGACCCCGAGGCCACCGATGAGCGAAGGGTGGGTGCGACCAGTTCGAGAACGCGGCGAAGCCCGGTCGATTCGCTCACGGGCCGTTCACACGACGCCGGGCCTCTTCGAAGTCGTAGTCCAACAGCGCCTCGATCGCGTCGGCCGCGAGCCCGACGTCAATACTCTGCGCTTCACGTCGCGCGCCCGTGGGTCGGCGAAGGACGTAGTCGGCGCCTTGCTCCTTGCTGGGCGGCTTGCCGATGCCGATGCGAAGTCGAGCGAAATCCTGGGTGCCAAGGGTCTGAGCGATCGAGCGAAGTCCGTTGTGACCGGCGAGTCCACCCCCGAACCTCAACTGGAGCCGCCCAGGTTCGAGGTCGAGTTCGTCGTGCACGACCACGAGCTTGGAGAGATCGTCGATCGAAGTGCGACGAAGCAGGGATGCCATGGCCGCGCCCGACTCATTCATAAACGTCGTGGGTACGGCCAGGGTGACGGGACCACGCGGCGTCGGCAACGTCACGCTCAGGGCCCGTTGACGACGTTCGAGGGTTAACTTTCCCCCGCGACGTTGCACCACGAGACGCAGCGCGTCGCCGCCTACGTTGTGACGCGACCCCTCGTACTCGGGGCCGGGATTAGCGAGGCCCACGATGAGCAGCGTGCTCTTCGCGCCTCGCCGATCGTGTTCGCGAGCGCGCCGTAGCGCCACGACGAACTACTCCGCAGGAACTTCGTCGACTACGACGACCGGCTTGACGACGACGGCGGCGGTGCGTCCGGGGTGGGTGGCCACGACCGACGCGCCGGGGTCGGCGGTGACCTCGACGCCGTCGGGCAGTACGAGGTCACTCACGTGGATGGCCGAGCCGACGGTCAACTCAGAGATGTCCACCTCGATGAAGTTCGGAATCTGGTCCGGTCGGGTCTTGACCTCGATGCTGAACATCTGCTGGTCAACTTCCCAGTCGGCGTGGCGCACCTCGACCGCGTCACCGATGACGTGCAGGGGCACTTCGGCCAGGACCGCTTGATTGGGGTCCACGACCTGAAAGTCCACGTGCGCGACGGTGCCGCGCACCGGGTGGCGCTGAATCTCTCGCGCCATAACCGTGTAGCTGTGGCCGTCGGCCTCGAGGGTGATCAGCGAGTTAAGGCCCTGGTCGCCCGAGACGGCGCTGCGAAAGGCCTTGGCGTTAACCGCGACGGGCAGTGGCGCGACGCCCTCGCCGTAGAGAACAGCGGGAATCGAGCCAGCGTGGCGCAGACGGCGTGAGTTCGCTGAACCCTGCGCGCGACTCGTCGTCGCTTGCAACGTGACCAGTGTCATGACTACTCCTCTAAAGAACTGGCGGGCGGCCCAAAGGGCAGCGCACCGGAGAACAAGTCTAATGGCTCATGACGGCCCCGCCAAAACACGCGACGCACTCTACGAACCGCCAATTGGTGCGTCAAGCGCGCATGCGGGCGAACGCCGACCTGATGGGACCTAGCTGCTGGCGACGTGAGTCAGCACCAGAGTTGCCGAGAGCGTGAGCAGGGCCACACCGGCGAAGCGAACCGCCCACTTTCGAAGAGACGGCGATTGCTCTCTTCGACCGTTGGAGAAAGATTCGTCGTTCCGTGGCCCAGAGTCACCCCCGCCGGCGATCTGGGGATAGAGCACGCCCCACCCTTCATCCACGCCATTCTCGCTGTCGTCGGCGAATTCAAAGAGTTCCAGCGTCCAAAAGATCAGCACCGGAATGGGTAAAACGACAAAGCCAATCTCTTCCACAAGATGACTGCTGGAAACGGCATGATTGAGTACTCGACTGAGCAGTATTCCCGCGACGATGACGATCGTCCACATCACGAGACCCGTCGGCTTCCATTTGGTCACCCAGTGACTCTTAGGTATCGAATCGCTAAACAGCAACGCGGCCAATGGCGCGAAGAAGACCACCGCGCCGACGTAGAGCGCCCAGTTCGAACCGAGAAAGGCAATGGCGATAAAGATGAAGAGCGCAATCTGAACAACCAGCGAAACGCCGATCTGCACGCGTCCCGAGTCGAGGCTTCCCTCGTGGTGAACGATCTCCATCCGGTCGGCAAAGGTGTGGGCGACGAATGTTTCGGCCGTAATTCGCAAGCCGATGAACCCCAGCACGGCGAGCGCGACGAGATTGACGTCCTTAGCAATCGGCAGCTCGACACCGGCAAGACCTGAGAGCGCCTCCGTCATCTTCATCGCGGCCCAGGCGGCGAACAGACCACCGATAGCGAAGTCGGCCACACGCTCCCAGACGCTATCCACGTCCAGTCGTATCTTTCGTCGCAACGGGCGCAACGACGCGGCGGCCAATGGGATCGCGAACCATATCAGCACCAGTCCAAAGCTCAGACGAAGTTCGTTGGCGGACGTCATATGTCCGGCCACCGTGGCTCCGATAAAGAAGCTGGCGCCGGCGAGCATGCCGAGCGACGCGTCGAAGATGCTGAGCCCGAGGATCGTGAGAAAGATCCCCAGTGACGGCGGCACCGCGTACCATCCGGTGCTCGCCGACGCAAACGCTCCGAAACCAACCGCGGCGAGGCAGAGCAAGAGCCACGCGCTCCCGAGCGAGGCACGCAAATAGTCCCCGTCGACGATCAGGCGTCCCACGACCGGCGAAACCGCGGCGGCGCGACGGGGAAAGTACTTCGAGAATCGATCAACCAGGCGCGTGCCGGTCCGACGCCGGAGGCGAGAACGCCTCTTGACTTCCTCTTCCGCCAGTCCCACTTCGCCGAGTTCCACTTCCTCTCGCTCCAACTCGACCACTTCTAGATTGCCCCCGCCCGAGGCCCGTACTCCCCCGCGCGACTCGCCGCCCATGCTCGAACCCAGCGCAGCCAGTACGACGATGGCGCCGGCGGTCGTGACGAGGACCAAGCCACGATGATCGCTCGGCACAAACTGCACGTCCCCGGCGAGTGGCCCAGGTGGCACGAATCCGATGGAGCCAATTCGCTGACCCGCGATGACTGTAAAGACCTCGCTTTTGAAGAAGGCACTCCCGTCAGCGTTCGTCGCCGTGACGTCAACGTGGTGAACCCCGGGTGAGAGATTTGAGGGCAGACCCGCGGCGAGGTTCGCCGTACCGTCGGAGCCCACCGTCGATGAACCAATCACGCGAGGCGTCGAATGCACGACAATCAACACGATGGACCCGGGCTTGAAGCCTTGCGCCTGAATCGAGATTTGACAGTTGAGTATCGACGCGCCGGGCGGACCGCAGAAGGCGATCTGGACGACCGCGGGCGCGAGTGACCCGGTGCTCGGCGTGGTCGAAGTAGGACTGGTCGAGGTGGTAGTGGGCACCGTCGTGGTCGATGAGCCGTCCGGAGTCGTCGTGGTCACGCCCGTGGTCGGTGACGACGGCAAAGTGGTGGTAGTAGGTGTCGCCTTTGGCGCCACCGTGAAGCTCTGGGCGGTTCCGGTAGCACTGAGGTAGTTCGTGCCGGTACCTATTCGAGCGACGACGATGCACGTGCCTTCGCCGACAAAGTTGATTGTGATACCGCTCACGGTGCAGACGTTCGCCGTCAAAGAGCCGACCGACATCTCGCCGTCGCCGTTGGAGACGACCAGGGCCCCGAAGGAGCCGCCGGCGACCGCACTTGCTGGGAGGTTCGAGACCGCAGGCTCCGTCGGATGTGCGCGGTTGAAGGTCACTGTGGTGGGTAACGAACTCACGGGCAAGTAGTTAGAGTTGCCGGCATCGCTCGCGGTAACGACGCAGGTCCCCGCGCTCGTCGCACTCAAGTTCGTTTCCGCACTGTTGATTGCGCAGCCCGTCGCGGTGCCGTGAATGACGCGGTACCTCACCTGGCCCGTCACCGATCCACCGCTCGTGGTCAGCGTCATCGCCGTGCCGTAGGTGCCGCTCGTGCTCGTGAGGGTGAGCGGTGCCTGATCCGCTAACGCAAAGGTGATCGTGGTGGGGGACGAACTGATCGGCAGGTAGTTCGTGTTACCGGATTCACTCGTGGTAACGACGCACGTGCCCGCGCTCGTCGCGCTCAAGTTCGTGTCGGCGCTGTCGATGGCGCAGCCCGTCGCGGTACCGTCGCTCGCGCTGTAACTCAACGCGCCGCTGTCCGATCCGCCGCTGGTGGTGAGGGTGAGCGCCGCGCCGTAGGAACCGCTGACGCTCGTAAGAGTGAGCGGTGCCTGATTCGCTTTAGCAAAGGTGACCGTAGTGGGCGGCGAACTCACCGAAAAATAGATCGCGTTACCGGCCATGGTGGCCGTGACGACGCAGGTCCCCGCGCTCGAAACGCTCAGCGTCGTGCCGGCTCCGTTCATCGCACAACCCGTCGCGGTGCCGTCGGTGACGAAGTAACTCAGCGCGGCGCCGTCCGATCCGCCACTGGTAGTGAGGGTGAGTGCCGTGCCGTAGGAACCGCTGACGCTCGTAAGAGTGAGCGGTGCCTGGGGCGCGTTAGTGAAATTTACGCTGGCGGGCAGGGCGCTCACCGGCCAGTACGTCGTGTCGCCAGCCTTGGTGGCCGTGACGACGCAGGTCCCCACGCTCGAAACGCTCAACGCCGTGCCGCCTCCGTTCATCTCGCAACCCGTCGCAGTGCCGTCGGCGACCAAGTAGCTCAACGTGCCACCACCCGATCCGCCACTCGTGGTGAGGGTGAGCGGCGTGCCGTTCGTGCCGTTGGTGCTCGTGAGGGTGAGCGGCGCCTGATTCAAGAACTTTTCAAATTCAAACGCGCCCGCGTCACAGTTGGGAGACAAGTCCCCCGGACGGCGATTGCCCCGTTCGTCGCTCGCTACCGTGCAATTCAGGGCGGGCACCTCCTCATACGCCGAACTGGTCGGCCCGATGGAGAAGGTCTCGGGTCCACTAGAGCCGTTGGCCGCGAGTGCGCCCGCGAGGTTGATCGACGCACTGTTGACGATGCCGCTCGGGCCAAAGCCACAGGTATTGTCAGACTCCACGTTGTACCCACCGTCCACGATCCTTCCGGTGGCGGCATTCTCATTCTTGCAGCTACTAGTTTCGTCCAGTATTGAGTTCGCGACGGTGGTAATGCCCGCTTGATTGTAGATAGCGTCGCCCGAAATGGACGCGGTGTCACCAAAGAACGTGTCGTTGGTCAACGTGGCGCCGCCGGTGCTCTCAAATGCCCCGCCGTGGATAGCCGCGTCGTTAGTAAAAGTGTCGTTGATGAGCGAGATTGGGTTCTGGCTGTAGACGCCGCCCCCGTAGCCGAACACGCCGGTGGCCGTGTCCGCCGAGAACGTGTCATTGATCAACGCGACGTCGCCACCAACGTTGTCGAGCCCACCGCCGATCCCGGCCGTGTCGTTCGAGATCGAGTCATTGGAGAGCGTCACGGCGCCTGAAGTGACGAGTACTCCTCCCCCGGCACCGCTGTTTGGTTCTGACGTCGTGCTCCCGTCGATGATCGAAAGGCCGTCGATAGTGAGCGAGGCGCCCTGAGACGAGATGACCGACGCCGCGGTGCTGTGCGCGCCACTCACGGCCGTCGTGCTGGCCCCGGCGCCTTGAATAGTGAGCGTGTCGCTGACTGGCAGCACGCCGACGGTGTCGTTCTCTACATACATGCCCGCCGCAACCTCGAGGATGATCGAAGTATTGGCATAGGTGTTGGCGGCGTCAATACCTTCTTGAACGCTCGCACAGACCTTGGCCGCGGTGCACTCGGTATTGTTTGTCCCCGAGGTACTCACGTAGAGCGTGACGGTGTTGACCGCTCCGGCCAAGGGTACCGACATGAACATCGACGCCGTGGTCACGAGCAGCCCCGTGGCGAGCGCGAAGGTCGCCGCCCTTCGAGCGAAGGGGTGCGTTCGATAACTGCGCAGCAACCCAATTTTCAAGAATGTTCCACCTCGAACCAGGGACTTTCTGCCAGGTTTGTACCTAAGGTCTAGGTGGCTTTCGCCCTGGCGTCAACTATTTCGCCATTTACGGAAAATGCCGGTCGAGTATCGCCGCGTTGCAAGAGTTACGATCGGCAACTGTCATGATTCATAAGTGGCGACCACCTAAAGCTTCTCGTGCAACTTCTTGAACCTCCCCCCAGAACCCAGACCTCGACGCACGTCGCGGTGGTGGCGACCTACCTGGCCCTCTCGCTCGTTCTCTGGGGTCACGTCTGGATTGGGGGGAACCCGGCCCACTTGATTACCTGCAACTGCGGCGATACGGCCCAGCAGGTGTGGTGGCTCGAGTGGTTTCCCTGGGCCATAACCCACGGTCACAATCCTTTCTTGACGAACGCACTGTGGTCCCGCTTCGGCGGAGTGAACGCTCTCACGAATACCAGTTGGATCGCGCCGGCGGCGGTGCTCTCACCAATCACCTGGTTGTTTGGCCCGATCGCGTCATTCAACGTGGCCAATCTCCTGGCACCGGTGCTGTCTGGTTGGGCCGCTTTCGCGCTCGCCGGGCGAATTTCACATCGGACCATCGCTCGCCTCGTCGCGGGCGGTCTTTACGCCTTCTCGCCTTTCGTGATCCGCAACATCGTTTTCGGACACTTGGACCTCACGTTGACGGCGTACCTACCCTTGGTGCTCCTGCTCGGTCTGAAACTGCTGAGCCGAGGTGGGCGTGGAATGCGAATTGGCCTCTGGCTCGGTCTGCTCACGATCGTTCAGTTTTTCACGGGCCTTGAAGTGTTGGCACTGACGGCCATCACGGGAAGTCTCTGCGCGCTCGCAGTACTGATCTGGCGACGCCAGCTCGTGGTCGTGGCCCGTCGGCAACTCCTCTACGCCGCAGGCGTGGGCGGATTCCTCTCGGGCGTCGTGCTCGCCTATCCGTTGTGGTTCTACTTTGAGGGACCTCGCCACGTCGTCGGGCCCTACTGGCGAGTCTTGTCGTCACGACCTTGGAGCATCATCTGGGCAGGACATCACATATTCGACGCCAATGGCCGACTCGCGGCGGTGGGTTACCTCGGGCCCAAAGGGCCGGGCGCCGACTTTCTCGGAATTGGGTTGTTGCTCTTGGTGATGGCGTCGTTCCCGTTGTGGCGTCGGCGACCATCGTGCGTCATTATCGCCGCGGTCGGCGTTGTGTCGTGGGCCCTTGAATTCTTCCCGGCTCCTCTGTGGGCGAGACTTCCTTTGTTGTCGAGCATTGAGTTAGTCCGCTTCGCTCTCCCGGTTTCTTTATTCGTGGGCCTTCTTCTCGCCGCGTCGATCGACGGCTGGTGGAATGCCGTGGCCAGTCGGTGGCCAACGTCACGCGATGTTGACCGGCGAAAAGTCGCGCGACTTGGCATCATCGTGCTCGTGGTCGTGGCGTTCATACCAATAATGGACACCTACTCGATCCCGTTTCGAGTCACGACGGCCACCGTGCCCGCGTGGTTCAAGCAGGAAGGGTCGCGTCTGGCTCCGGGCACCGCCGTGCTGACGATTCCTTTCGCCTACGGCCTCGAGTCGCAACCCATGGCCTGGCAAGCTGAAACGAACATCGACTTTGATCTCATCGGGGGATGGGCCCTTGTCCCTGGAGGTAACGGCGTCAACGACGAGATGGTGAGTCATCTCGGCGGACCGGTCGCTGCATTGATTTCGATAAGCCGCCAACCGCTCTGCACGACCATCGCCGAGCAAAAGACCATCCGCACGGCGCTAGTTCGATGGCGGCCGCTCGTCGTGGTCGATATTCCCCGTTACGCCAAGCCCGGCGCGCGCGCCGCGATGACGGCCACGCTCGGTTTGAGGCCAACCTGGTCCCACGATGCGTGGGTATGGAATCTCACTCGGTCGACCCGACTCGGACCACGCGTCGACTTGAGATCCGCCAAAAGTTGCCCATCGACTTCGTAAGAAAAGTTCCCACACTTTGCGTCGTGCGTAGAACAGTCGAATCATTCGACTTCAGTGCAGTACGTGACGAGCAGATAAACGGCCCCGAACCGATTAATGGGGCCAGCAACGAGCCACCGGCGACTCAACACGCCTCTGATCATGGCGACGCTCACACCGAGGGCACGACCAAGCGTCGGTTTCGGCGCAGGGTGTTTTCCGGTCTAGAGCAGGTTCTCACCACCGAAGATGTCCGATACTGACGTGTCTTCAAATATCGCCGAGATCGCGTTGGCGATGATGGGGGCGATCGAGAGAATCTCTAACTTCTCGAAGCGCTTCTCGGGTCCTAGGGGCAACGTGTCGGTCACGATCACTCGACTAATCGGTGCGTTAAAGAGGCGCTCCACCGCGGGGGGCGAGAATACGGCGTGCGTCGCCATGACCCAGATCTCGTCGGCGCCATGGGCCTTAAGTAGATCGCAGGCCGCCACGATGGTGCCCGCGGTGTCGATCATGTCGTCAATGAGCACGCAGTGTCGCCCGTCGACGTCACCAACAATGTGGCGAGCTTCGCTGACGTTGGCCTTGCCGGGGGGACGCGTCTTATGGACTAACGCGAGGTCACACCCTAGATGTTGGGCGTAGCGCTCGGCCACCTTCACCCGACCAGCGTCGGGGGCGACGACGACGAGTTCGTGAGGATCGGTGTGGGTCTTGAGGTAATTCTCGAGCACGGGCGCCGCCACCAGGTGATCGACGGGAATGTCGAAGAAACCCTGAATCTGACCCGAGTGAAAGTCCACGGAGAGGACTCGATTGGCGCCGGCCGTTTGGAGCATGTCGGCGACTAACTTCGCGGTGATGGGTTCGCGGCCGGCGGTCTTACGGTCCTGGCGCGCGTAGCCGTAGTTCGGCACGACCGCGGTAATGCTCTTCGCGGAGGCGCGCTTGGCCGCATCGATCATGATCAGCTGTTCCATCACCGAGTCGTTCACTGGTGATCCGTGGGTCTGCATAATAAACACGTGCGCGCCACGAATCGACTCATCAATGCGACAGTGCAGCTCGCCGTCGGCGAACTCACGGAGATTCGCTTCGGTGAGTTCGACGCCCAGCTTTTCGGCGACGTCCGCGGCCAGCGCCGGGTGACATCGTCCCGTCACGAGCACGAGGCGGCGCTTGGCGAGGGACTCCACGGCGCCAGCGTACAGGTGAACGAGTGGCCCTAGTGAGAGCGGTGAGTAAAGGGCGTGACAATCTCGCCCGACGCAACGTCGGTGCCGGGACTTAGTACCACGAATGACGACACGCGCGCGTCGGCGCCCACGCGCACCTGCGTCGCTTCGACAGCGCCGAGGTAGGCGTTTTCTCCGACTTCAACGTCACTCAAGTAGGCGTTCGGGCCGATCTGGGCGCCCCGGGCAATGACGCAGTGACCCTTCAATATGGTGCCCGGCAGGAGCGAAACCTCAGGCGCGAGCTCGACGTCAGCGTCGACGTAGGTGTCGGCCGGATTCCACATGGTTACCCCGCGGGCCAACCACTGGTCGTTGATTCGCTGGCGTAGCACGCGCTCGGCCCGGGCAAGCTGCAACCGATCGTTGACCCCGGCGACTT
>PLBM01000092.1:0-784 GCA_003134515.1 Acidimicrobiaceae bacterium
GCCCACGCTCTACGCCCTCGACGATCGAAGTGTCGGTGACGAGCTTCGCGAACTGCTCGGCACGCGCTTAATTGACGACGATCGCGAGCGCGCGCGAAAGCTCGTCGTGGCGACCGACGGCGTCGATCGAAGCATTGTCGCGGCCCAGCGATTCCTCACTCAAGCCCACGAAGCCCTCGCGGTGGTACCGAGCGCCGGACTAAGAGCCGGCTTTAGCTCGCTGATCACCTCACTGCTCGAGGATCTGCCCGGCTACTAGTCGCGCAGCGGCTTCAGGGTAGGGAACGCAATGACCTCGCGGATGTTCGCTTCGTCGGCGAGCAGCATCGCCAGGCGGTCCATCCCCAGTCCGAGCCCGGCCGTGGGTGGTAGGCCCCACTCGAGTGACTTGATGTAGTCCTCGTCGATCATCATCGCCTCATTGTCACCCGCGGCGACGAGGCGGGCCTGATCTTCGAAGCGCGCGCGCTGTTCAACGGGATCGTTCAACTCACTAAAGCCGTTGGAGATCTCGCGGGTCGCGGCGTAGGACTCGAAGCGTTCGGTGAGTTCCGGGTCGCGTTGGTGTCGTCGCGAGAGTGGCGAGACTTCGACGGGATACTCCGTGACGTAGATCGCGTCCCACAGCGACGGCTCGCACGTCACTTCAAAGAGTTCGGCGAGACACCGTCCCGGTCCCCACGAGTCATGCACCTGGACGTTCACGTCGCGCAGTCGCTCGACCAGTCGCTCGCGAGGCGTGTGCACCGACAGATCCTCGCCCAGCGCCTCGCTCGTCAGCTCG
>PLBM01000092.1:793-10044 GCA_003134515.1 Acidimicrobiaceae bacterium
GTAGAGCTCGAGCATCGTGAACTCGGGATTGTGACGGGGGCTGACCCCTTCGTTTCGAAAGACCCGGCCCAGCTCAAAGACGCGCTCAAACCCTCCGACCACCAACCGCTTCAGCCACAGTTCGGGCGCGATGCGCAAATAAAAGTCGCTATCGAGAGCGTTGTGATGCGTGACGAAGGGTCGCGCCACCGCGCCGGTCGGGATCGGATTGAGTATCGGTGTCTCGACTTCAATGAAACCGGCCGCCCAACAACGTTCGCGCACCGATCGCAACATTTGGCTTCGTCGCTGCAGTGAACGGCGCGTGCTTTCGTTCGCCCAGAGGTCAGCCTCACGGTGGCGATAACGCAGGTCAAAATCCGCGATGCCCGCCCACTTATCGCCAAAGTTGTGCAAAGCTTCCGCCAGCCGCTCCCACGTGGCCACCTTTACTGACAGCTCACCTCGCTTGGTGCGCACGACTTCTCCCGACGCCCCCACCCAGTCGCCGAGGTGCAACTTGGCGAACTCTTCGAAGTTTTCGGCCACGCCGTCGAGTACGAAGAGCTGTATCTCGCCGCTCGAATCACGCATGGTGGCAAAGACCAATTTGCCTTGGCGGCGCAACAAAATGAGCCGACCGGCCACGCGCACGCTCTGACCGGACTCTTCCCCGTCGCCAAGGAACGAGTAGGTCTTTTGAAGGGCGCCGGCGTAAGCGTCGTGGGCGAACTGATAGGACGAGGTCACGTGGTCTCTCTCAAATGATTGCGTTCATGCACGATACGCAATCCGTGAAGGGTCAACCACGGTTCGACGATGCGGACGTGCTTGGTATGTGGCGTGATCAGACTGGCGAGCCCCCCGGTGCCAATCACGGTGGCCTCGCCCAGCTCTTCGAGGATCCGCTCGACGACCCCGTCGACCTGGGCGGCGAAGCCGTAGAGCACGCCACTTTGGATGGACTCGACAGTGGAACGTCCGATCACCGAGCGCGGAGGGACGAGCTCGACCGAGCGAAGGGCCGAAGCGTGCGAGTAGAGCGCCTCGAGCGAGATCGCCACTCCCGGCGCGATGGCCCCGCCCAGGTACTCGCCCTTCTCGCTGATGACGTCAAAGACTGTCGCGGTGCCCATGTCGACGATGATCGAGGCGCCGGGGTAGAGATCGTAGGCGCCCACCGCGTCCGCAATCCGGTCCGCGCCCACTTCGCGTGGATTGTCGTACAAGATGGGCATGCCCGACTTCGTGCCCGGTCCCACCACCGTCAGATCGAGTTCGGAGAACCAACGCTTTGCCATGCGCCGCAGTTGCGTGGTCACCGAGGGCGCCGAGGAACAGATCGCCATCGCCGTGACGGCGGTTCGCAGATCAAGTCCCTCGAGATCGAGTAGTTGGGTGAGCACCATCGCGTGTTCGTCGGGGGTTCGATCGGCGATCGTCGAGATGCGCCAGTGAAAGCTAAGTCCGTGCTCGCCGCTGGCCCTGGCGAAACCCATCGCGTCGGGCGCGTCGAGGCCCACGTCGCCAAAGAGTCCTATGAGGGTCTCAGTATTGCCAACGTCGATCGCTAAAAGCATCGCTACTTCCCCACAATTCTCACCGGGCCGTTGTCGAGGAGTCGAACGCCCTCGACGAGCCCGGCCACTAATGCCCGACGCTCTCCCGTTTCGTCGTCACGTGAGGGTACCAAGGTCTCGGGATTGACGACGTCCGCGTAGGCGACGTCCACACCGGCGTCAAGCAATGTCGTGGTCATGAGGGCGCGCTGCGCACTAGCTGAATCATCGCGCTGGGCAACGAGCGCCAGCGCCTTCGAGAGCGCGAGTGCGTGGCGCCGCCCGTTGGTGGAGAGTCGCGCGTTTCGACTGGAGAACGCCAGGCCGTCGTGGTCGCGCACGATCGCACAGCCCACCACCTCAACGTCAAAGGCAATGTCGTGCACCATCTGGCGCACGACGGCGAGCTGTTGGAAGTCCTTCTCGCCGAAGTAGGCCCTCGAGGGACCGGTGATCGCGAAAAGTTTCGCGACCACGCTCGCCACGCCGTCGAAGTGGCCCGGGCGACCGGCTCCTTCGAAGCGCTCGCCCAATCCGCCCACCGACACCGTGGTGGGCGTCAACGCGGGATAGTCGGGCCACATCGCGTCCAACGCCGGCTCGATCAGACAGTCGACGCCGCCGCCGCGTGCGAGGGCGCGATCGTGCTCCAGCGTTCGCGGGTACCGCTCGAGGTCGCCGACGTCGTCGAACTGGCGCGGGTTCACGAAGATCGTCGCTACGACGACGTCGCCGCGGTCCTTCGCCTCGCGAAAGAGTGCGACGTGG
Organism: Acidimicrobiaceae bacterium; assembly: GCA_003134515.1. Classification (GTDB taxonomy): domain Bacteria; phylum Actinomycetota; class Acidimicrobiia; order Acidimicrobiales; family RAAP-2; genus RAAP-2. The sequence continues at coordinate 3,100 of PLBM01000092.1, forward strand.
CCCTCGTGCAGCGCGCCCATCGTGGGCACGAGACCAACGATGCGACCCTTCTCTCGGACTTCGTTCGCGTAGGAACGCCACTCCTTTACCTCGCTCAGCGTGAGCACCTTAGGCGTAGGACGCGAGACGGCGCTGTTCGGCGAGCTCGAAGGCGGCGTTGGCCATCGCGACGTAGGTCGAACGCTGCGAAGAAGGAATGGCCGCAAGGTGCGCGTCGATGGTGGCCATGTCGGCGCGCGACGCCGGACCCGTCAGCGCGCGGCCCACGCCGAGCAGCTCGACGTCGGCCAAAGCCTGTTGGGAGAGCGACAAAAAGTCTTCGAGCGACAGACCGGCCGATTCGGCGAGTACCTGGACGTGACCCATTAACGCCACGAGGTGGTTGGCGGCGACACTGGCCGTCGCGTGGTACGCCACCCGTTGCTCGTCGCTGAGACGGATCGCTCGGCCGCTCAACGACGCCACGACTTCATCGATCAGTTCCTCGCCCGACACGCTGTAGAGCGCGCCCATCAGGCGCTCCGCGCCAATCTCGGCGGTGGGCAACGCCGCCAGGGGGTGCATCAGTCCGACGCGTCGATGCGCGCCGAGTTCGCTCAGTCCTCTCGATCCAGCGACGTGGGCAACGACGTAGCTCTCACTGGGCGCAATATCTTTCGCCACCGAACGAATCGCGTCATCGGGCACCGCCAGCAGCACCAGATCGGGCTGGCCGAGAAGATCGAGTTCTTCGTGGTGGATCAGGCGAACCTGATGGCCCACTCGGCCCATCGCGAGGGCGAAGGACGAACCGGCCCTGCCGGCGCCGACGACGGTGATGATCATGATGGCTCCATTTCCGTTCCAGCCCCAAAGGGTGCCGTTCGGTACTAGCGCAATGATTCGAGTGTACCGAGTTCCACGACGCTTCCGGCGGCAGCGGCCAGTTGCTCCTCGCTCACCAACTCCGGCGCCAACTCGCGCAGCGGCACGAGGACAAAGGCCCTTTCGTACAGACGCGGGTGGGGCAGCAGTATCTCGGGGTCATGGCTGGTCTCTTCGCCCACCAGTAAGACATCGACGTCGAGGGTTCGCGGGCCCCAGCGCACTCCTCGCACCCGGCGCGCCGCTTGTTCCGCGCGCCGCGCCCGTTCCAGCAAGTCGCGAGCCGACGCACCGGTCTCGAGTTCGACGATCATGTTCCAAAAGTCATCTTGCGCTACGCCGCCCACCGGCTCGGTCTCGTAGACCTTGGAGAGGCGAAAAGGGTCACCCTCGGTGACATGAGGTATGGCCTCGGCGAGATGGATCCGACGGTTGCCGATGTTCGATCCCAGTGAAAGGTACGCCCGGCGCACTACGAGCGAAGCACCGTGCAGCGAACGCCCACCGTCGCGACGTCTTCAAGAACGGGCGGGTGCAACTTTCGCACCGCCACGGTCACGGACGTGATCGCGCTATCGAGGGCGAGAATCTCTTGCGCGACCCGAGACGCCAGAGTCTCTAAGAGTACGAAGCCACCCGCCACGGCGATTCGCGTCACGAGGGTTAAGACGGTGGCGTAGTTTGTGGTCGCATGGAGATTGTCGTTTGCTACAGCCTCCGCAAAGGGACGAACGATGTCGATATCAAAGGCCAGTGGTTGGGCGTGGACTCTCTCTTCGTCCAAGACTCCCACGACCGCGTTACAACGCAACTCGCGAAGTTCGATGACGTCACTCACGCGCTTCATCGGGTAGATCAAAGAGCACCGAGCGCCCGTCTGGACCGATGGAGCGTTTAAAGAGCCGCTCTACAAGGGCGATCGACGCCGGCACGGTCGCGACCTTTTGCGACCAGACCAGGTAACCCGCGACCACGCCCAAGAGCCGATCCGACACTTCGTCGCTGTGCAAGAGCACGGTCGTGTTCGAGGACATCGAATTCGCGATGTCGAGATAACACGCCTCGAGTACCTCGCGCTGTTGAGGCCCCCCGCGCAGCGCGTAGTGACTCGCCGTGAGCCCGTGTTCGAAGTATGAACTCATGTTCTGCATGACGGGCAAAATCGAAATCACTCGACCAAAGCCTTGGTGCTTGAGCCAGAGAAGCTCCTCATCGCGGCGCACCTGACGGTGGACAGTGGTCGATCCGCCCGGACGCTCCGAAACGGCCAGAATCCCCTTGTAGACCCAGGTAAATCCCCTCGGCTCGATGCCCGCGGCCCACTTGCCTCTCACGGCGTCACGGCCTCGAGGGGGCGAGTCAACAACTCGCGTAACTGAACGGCTGCTCGAACGTCGTGCACACGCACCATACTGACACCTTGCACCATGACCCACGCCTCGCTCGCGAGCGAGCCCTCGAGTCGCTCGTCGACGCCGAGGGGATCTCGGCCGAGTTGTTCAAGAAAGCGCTTACGACTCGTGCCAATCACGACGCCGGCTTGATACTCGCGCGCCAGTTCGACGAAGTAGTCACAGTTCGCGAGCAGCGCCAGATTGTGCGCCACGGTCTTGCCGAACCCGATACCCGGGTCGAGCCAGAGTCGATCGACGCCCGCGCGGCGAGCACGCTCGGCGAGGCGGCGGAGATAGTCGCTGACCTCGACCACGACGTTCTCGTAGGTGGGGCGATCCTGCATGGTGGATGAGTCACCCTGGCGATGCATGGCCACGTAGCCCACGCCCAGTTCGCCGGCAACATCCACCAGCGTCGACGACACGTCATTGAGCACGCTCGCGCCCGCGGCCACGGCGGCGCGCGCGACCGATTCCTTTTGGGTGTCGATCGAGACCGGACCTTCGAGCGCGAGCTGGCGTACGACCGGTACCACGCGCGCCAGCTCTTCACGCTCGGGCACGGGCGTCGCGCCCGGGCGCGTGGACTCGCCGCCGACGTCCACCACATCGGCGCCGTCGAGAAAGTGTGCTCGTCCCCGAGCGATCGCCTCGTCGGTAGCGATGGTGCGCGAGGCGGGGAAGAACGAATCGGGCGTCACGTTCACAACGCCCATGACGGCAGGACTTAGGGCCACGCTGATCTTCGTTGGTGGATGTACTGCAGCGCTTCGGCGCGGTACGCCGCATCGTTTCGAAAGACGCCCCGAACGGCCGACGTGACGGTGGTCATGCCGTCCTTCTTGACCCCACGCATCGACATGCAGAAGTGCTCGGCCTCGATCACGACAATGGAGCCGCGGGGCTTAAGTTCGCGTTCCATGGCCTCGACCAACTGGGTGGTCATCCGCTCTTGGACTTGGAGACGGCGCGCGTAACCCTCGACCAACCTCGCTAACTTCGAAAGTCCCGCGATGCGTCCATCGGCCGAGGGCAGGTAGGCCACGTGCGCGTGACCCACAAAGGGGACGAGGTGGTGCTCGCATAACGAGGTAAAGGGAATGTCGCGCACCATCACCATCTCGTCGTGGCCCACCTCGAAGGTCACTCGGAGATGCTCGCCCGGATCGCTCTCAATACCCTCAAAGAGCTCGACGTACATATCGGCGACGCGACGGGGCGTTTCGCGCAGTCCCTCGCGTGAAGGGTCTTCACCGATTGCCTCGAGCAACTCGCGGATGACCCGCTGCACCCGCGGGTGATCGACCATCGCTAGACCTCGCCGACGTAGGTATAGATCGCGTCGAGATTGCGGTAGCGCTCATTCACGTCGAGTCCATAGCCCACCACAAAATGAGAGGGGATCATAAAACCGACGTACTTCAGCGACTGCTCCACGCGTTGCTCGCCCTCTTTTACCAATAGCGCGCATACTTCGAGCGTGGCGGGGTTGCGCGCACCGAGGTATTGACGCAGGTAATTGAGCGTCAGGCCAGAGTCGACGACGTCCTCCACGATCAACACGTCGCGACTCAGTAGGTCGACGTCAAGGTCCTTCACGATGCGCACGACGCCACTGGTCTTGGTGGCGGCGCCGTACGAGGAGACGGCCATGAAGTCGACCTCGACGGGCAGCTCGATCGCGCGCATCAGGTCGGACATGAAATTGATCGCGCCCTTGAGTACGCCCACCAACAGTGGCGGATTCGAGGCGTAATCCTTCGTAATCTGGTGACCCAGTTCGCGCACCCGATCGTGAACCTCTTTCGCCGAGACCACGACCTCGCCCAGGTCCTGCTGGGCCCATTTGGCCGTGAAGTCGGGCGACTCGTGCCTATCCATTGTTGGTCAGCGTAGTGGAGCCGCCTTCGAGGCTGAGGCGCTGACCCCGACGAGCCAACCGTCGTCCGCCACTCAATTCCGTCGCGACGACGTCGCCCACGACCACGCGCAGTGCCCGATCGACTTCTGCGGCACTCGGCGGATGTCGTTCGTTCTGCTCATCAAGTGTGGAGAGCTTGGCGCGAAGCCACCTTCGAAGTCGAGCGCGGGGCCAGCGACTCAACTCGCGACAGTCGGCGTCACTCACGTCGCGCGCCGCGTCGTCCGCTCCCAGTAGATCGAGCCACGACCGGTCTTCGAACAAGACGCCCGCTTGACGCGCGAGGAGGGGCACGACGTCGCGCTCGGCGATTTCATTCATCAAAGGGATGAGTTCGTGGCGCACTCGATTGCGCCGGTACGCCGGGTCGTCGTTGGTCACGTCATGAACCGGAGCAACGTTTTCTTCGTGGACGAAGTCGTGAAGCGCCTGACGGCGAAGGGTTCGCAGAGGCTTCGTGGGATCGTTCACCATCGGCGAAAGTCCATCGACGCCGGCGCCGCGCAACATATTCAAGAGCACTGTCTCGGCGAGGTCATCCATCGTGTGTCCGGTCATCGACCCGGCCGGTAGGACCCGTCGTCGCTCAGCCCGGGCGCGAGCTTCAAAGTTCCCCCCGGGCTCGACCGCTACGTCATGCACGACACACGTCACCCCTAAGCCGTGGCAAATAGCGCGCACGAATTCGGCGTCGTCACCACTCGTGGGCCGAGCGTGATGGTCAACGTGGTGCACGGTGGCGACCAACTCGGCCTTCAGGGCGAGTAGTAACAGACCGAGCGAATCCGGTCCGCCCGACACGGCGAGCGCCACCGGCGTTCCCCGAGGAGGGAACACGCAGGCGTCGAGAAGTCGTTGGGCACTTTGGCTCACAACGGTAGGTTACGCAAGCGTTGGTCGATCCGTCGAGGTACGTCTCAGTCCCTCGACCTTCAACGCGGCGTCGAAGAGTAGCGCGAACGCGAAGACGCCCGAGAAGGAATCCGGGCATAAAGTGACTGCGTTGCCCTGGCCACCATTCTCGAACCGCTCGCCGCGCCGGCCACGTCGCGAGGCATGGACTTTGTCGTGATCGATGGCGGGAAATGCAACGGAATCGACCAGGTATGCCGAGCGACGTAGCCCTCAGTGCTGAAACACGGGACGACCTGACGGTCCATCCCGTCGCGAGCGTTCGTGCCCTCGGCATTGACGCGTTCGTGACCGATCGCTTCGGCGGCGTGAGTTCGCCGCCCTACGACTCTTTGAATCTCGGTGAGCACGTGGGCGACCGCGCAAGCGACGTGACGGAGAATCGTCGACGTGTCGCGAACGCCATCAATGTAGATCCCACAAACCTCGTGATCGTTCAACAGGTGCACGGCGCTCGGGTCTTGGACGCCTCGCTCGCCACGGCCTCGAGCGAAGCGGACGCCCTCTTCACCGATGGCTGCGACCAAGCCCTCGCCATACTGGTGGCCGACTGCGTGCCACTGTTGCTCGTGGACACGACGTCGAGCAGATTTGCGCTCGTGCACGCAGGTTGGCGCGGACTTCACCTCGGTGTCATCGCTCAGACACTCCAATGCTTCACGAACGCCCCCGATATACAGGTCTTTCTCGGTCCGTCAATCTCTCGTGAGGGCTATCAGGTCGGACCAGAGGTGGCGGCTCATTTCGCCCACCTACCCGGCGTGCTCACGCCCGACGGTGGCGATCGATCACGACTCGACCTCACTCTGGTGGCGATACGTCAACTTCTCGAGCACGGGGTCGCGGACGCGTCGATCGTTCGATGCCAACAGGTCACCGACGGAGGCGAGGTGTTCTTCAGCGACCGCGCGCAACGGCCCTGTGGCCGCTTCGCTCTCGTCGCGAAACGAACCTCATAGCATGGAGAACGTCATGAATCGAGATGAACAGACGAAACAACGCGCCGAACTCTTTCGTTACGTCGCCCTCGAGGTCACCGAGACGACTTTGAACGGCACCTTCGAACTCGACGGCAGAACGTTCGTGGAATCGGTCACGTTTGAAGGTGTTGCCACACTCGACACGCCCGCGGTGACGGCCGTCGCGCAGTTGTGGTTTCTCTTGGCCGGCCTCTCGTACTACAAGGCCGGGGCCGCACGACGCGTCGACGTGGGATCAACGCCGCTCGGTGTCAAGGGTCGGGCCCTCCTCGACGCGGCCCTGCACGATGGACTGGCGGAATTTGCCTACCGCAACGAACTCTCTCTGGCCGACGTCGTCGTCGTCGGCGGCGTCGCGACGAAGCCCTACGTTCCCACTATCGACGCCGCGCGCGTACTCATCCCCTTTGGCGGCGGTATCGACTCCGTCGTCACGACATCAGAACTCGCCGCGCGTCTCGATCGAACTCTCTTTGTCGTAAGCCCCGCGAGTGGCCGATTCGAGCCGCTCGAGGCGACCGCCGCCACGACCGGACTCGGCCTCATTCGCGCGACCCGCGTGCTCGACGAACAGATTCTTACCCCCGACGGCTCAGAGTTCAACGGACACGTGCCGGTCACGGCAATGGTGACGCTCCTCGCCGCGGTGGCCGCTCTCGCTTCTGGTCGCGGTGGGGTCGTGATGAGCAACGAACACTCGGCCTCCTCGCCCAACCTCGCCTGGCGGGGCCGCGACGTCAATCACCAGTGGAGCAAATCGTGGATCGCCGAAGGACTCATCGCCGACGCCGTCAGTGAGGCGGTGGGCGACGACTTCGTGGTGGCGAGCTTCCTGCGCGAGCGCAGCGAACTCTGGGTCGCCGAGGTCTTCAGC
>PLBM01000136.1 GCA_003134515.1 Acidimicrobiaceae bacterium
CTTCGGGGCAGGTTGCTCACGTGATACTCACCCGTTCGCCACTAAATCTTTCGGAGCAAGCTCCTTGGATTCCGTTCGACTTGCATGTGTTAAGCACGCCGCCAGCGTTCATTCTGAGCCAGAATCAAACTCTCCATCAAGATTCTTCGAGAACCGAAGTTCTCTAGAAATCAGAGAGCCAGATGGGTGACTCATACTCCCACCTGACAACAACGAGTACCACGGGGTGGCCTCGTTGCCTAATGCAATTTCTGACGACCGACGCGAACTGATAGAGCAGTTCATCGTCGTCCGTACTGGCTTTTGGCTCTCGTTCTTCCGTTTTCAAGGAGCGACAACGCGCACGACCAAGGTCGGAGGCGCGACGTACACCATCTCGGGATTTCTCCGTCGAATCCATCATCGAGTTACCCCAATGACAGGGATGCCTACCCTACCAGCGAGAAGCCGCAAAACGCAAGTCTTGGACCGCTCTCGCTTGGAGCAGGAAGACCATGCTAGCAGTTCATTCGTCGCGTAAATGCGTCTTCGAAACGACATTTTCGCCCACCACATTGAGCGTGCCGATTGTCGTAACGGCGAGGGGTCCATCTCGACCTCGGCGATCGGGTCACCTTGGTCAAGGTAACTCAGCGCTCGTCGTGTACTCGACAAATGCGCTCAAGGTGCCAATGAGGCGCATCTCGTCGATGGTGCGGGCCCGGGAGTTCAACAACGTGTCGGTGCACACGAGATAGGCCAGACACCGCGCTCGACTGATGGCCACGTTGAGCCGATTCCTCGAGAACAAGAACTCCGGTCCGCGAGGCATATCCTCACTCGAGGACGTGGTCATTGTAAAGAACACCACCGGCGCTTCGCGACCTTGGAACTTGTCCACCGTGCCCACATGAACCTCGCCGAGACCGGAGGTTTGATCAAGGCGCCGACGAAGAAGCCGCACCTGATCGTTGTAGGGCGCCACCACCATGAAGTCCTCTGCCCGCAGTGGCGCGACGCAACCGAATCGGTCGGTCCAGGGAGTTCCGATCATCGACGCAATCTGATCGGCGACGATCGTGGCCTCTTCGTCGGACTCGGTCGAACGATTCGCGTGGTGCACTTCGAGCCAGCGTAGGCCCGTGCCGAACTGGGTGGTCTGTTGCGCGCACGACGCGTGGCTCGTCAAACGACCTTCGTAGATCTGATTGGAGATGAACTGACAAATGGAAGGGTGCATGCGACGGGTTTCAGCGATGAAGACGCCTTCACCGGCGGGCATGGTCGCGTGCTCGCCCAACACGTGCTCGAGTACGCTCGCGCCCGATCCGCCGGGGTGTTCGGCCTGCGAGACCTGGGCGAGCTGCAAGGGGTCACCGAGCAAGATCAAGTTACGCGCCGCGTTGGCCGCGGCGAGCGCGTCCGCGAGGGCCAGTTGACCCGCTTCGTCGACAATGAGCACGTCGACTGGATGCGCACGCATGCCCGCCCGCGAAAAAAGCCAGGTCGTGCCCGCGATCAAGTTGTAGGCGCTGCTCTCCGCTTCAGCGCTCGAACCCGAGTAGCGCACGCCTTCGAGCGCCTCTTCTTTTGGTTTCGCGGCACCACGAAAGACCTTCAGTGCGGCGAGGTCCCCGTGATCGACGAAGACCTTGTACGTCGCCATCAGCAAATTGTCAATGGCCGCGTGACTCATCGCGGTGATGCCCACGCGCTTACCTTCCTTGATCAACTGATAGATGATGTGAGATCCGCTGTAGGTCTTGCCGGTCCCGGGTGGCCCTTGGATCGCCACGAAGCTCTCGTCTAAATGTCCGACCCACGACAGTGTCGCGGCGAGATCGTCCGAAAAGAGACCGTCGCTCGGTCCCTGACCCGGTGCAAATCTCGGATGGTCTCGAGCGAGCAACGCCATCGAGACACGACTCGGAGCGTCACCTACTTCAGGGTGAAGGATCTGTTCCGCGAGGTGAAAGAGCACCGAGGGCTTCTCTCGAGGCGAGACGTAGTCGTCCAGCGTCATTACCGACGGCAGGCCGCCTTGCTCGTCGTATCGGTCACGCCAGCGCATCTTCAACTCTCGTCGGGTGAGATCCACCTCGGGCAGATAGCCGTAGCCCTGCTCGACGCCGATGCCTGTGAAAAGCACGTTGCACTGGCGTTTGAAACCCGCGTCCACCACCTGGGCCGGCCAGGTGAAGACGGCATTCTTGGTGACGACGCCCGAAGCGCCGACCGACTCCTCGAATCCCTGAATTCGCAAGTTGGCGATGAAGTCACGATCGTCGTACAGATCCCCAAAGTCCGAGGCGGCTTGCGCAAACTTAGGTGTGATGTTGGCCGAGCGTTCGCGGCGCCAGTAGTTGAGCAGATCGCCCAGCAGATGCTCGGGGCTGTGCTCGCCAAAGCGCTGTAACCCCTCGACCAACTCGTCGGTGTCCAATCCGGGGTCATCGACGACGAGGACCGCGTCGCGCCACGGTATTTCGCTCGAGCGCTGTTCAATCAACCAGTCACGCAGGGCCAGCGTCGCGACCACGTCGTCATTGTTGTACCGGGCGATCTCCTCGAGCACGGCTGGATCCTCGCTCGTCATGTACCGCTCGTACTCAACGACCGCGCCCGCGCCATGCTCGATACCCCCGCGTCGCTCAAACCCCGTCAGTCGCTCGAGATTCTTCAGCCCGTAGGACTCCGTACCCACCTGCAACGCGTTCTTAGCCACCACGTAGAGGTCAACAAAAAGGCCCGAGTCGACGAGCGAAGTCAAGAGGCCCTCGGTCTCGGTACCCCGGGTCAAGCGTTCGAGCGACGAGCGTTCAGTGTGGTTGTAGTGGTAAACGTGCATTGAGGGATACTCCTCACGCCGCCTCGCGAAGAACTCCACCAGCGTTTTGATCATCACATCTTGCTGATCTAGATCGTGGGCCCAACGAGGGTCGTAGGACCATCGACCATCGTGATCGTGGTGGTACAGCCCCGCCAAGAAGAAGAGGTCGTGCTGGGCTGTCCAAAAGGGATGCCCTTCAAAGTCGAAGAAGACGTCGCCGATGTCGGGCTCGGGCAGAAGACTAAAGCCGTGCCCATATATAGGGTCGTCGCCGACGTCGAGAAGTTCAAACTCGGGTGCTCGGGCGGGATGCTCGCGCGAACGAACCTGCAGCGACGCTTGGCGAGAGAGCCGCGCCAGACTCTCGTCGTTGACGTGGACCACCGGCGCGGTGCGACTCGACAGTTGCACCACCGTTCGCACACCCACCGACTCGAGCGCGTCGCGGTCGTTCGGGCGCAAGTTGGCGACGTAGACGAGCGAGTCTTGCGAACGCCACTGATCCTCGCAGCGATCTTGAAACTCGCAGTACTCGCAGTGATCGCAGGGCACTGGTTCGGTGTCTCGTATCTCGTCCTGATTCAAGAGCACCGACAACTGGCGACGCAATCGTCGCCAATATGGACGGTACTGGTCAACGAGAAGCGACTCTTGCTCACCCGAGCCGAGCCACAGATGCATCTCGCGCGGGGGACGACCGGTTAGGGCCTCGAGGGCGTCTGCGTAAAAACAGAGCTGCAGGACATGACCGGGCTTGGCTTGGGTACGAGTGAGTTTGGCATCAATGGGTTCATAGTTGCAATACTGGCTATCGGACACTTCGACGCGAACGAGAAAGTCCGCGATGCCGCGAATTCCCTCTTGGACAAAGGGCATCTGGTAGACCACATCGAAATCTCTGTCGAGAGGGTTACCGATTCGCTTCACCCACTGCACAAAGGTTTCATCAGGGTTGCGTCCGGGCACCTGATAGACCGACCGGCCTTGATTCTCCAGATCTAAGAGACAGTCGTTCTCGTGAGTCGCGCCTTTGGCGACGAGGAGATCGGCCAATGATCCAAGAGGCCTCGGTTCGACGACGAGCTGACCGGCCTCCGCTCGATTTCTCAGTGAGAGAAAGTGGGCACACTCCAGCCACGCCGTGATTTTCGAAGGTGTTAGGAGACGTTCGACCATGCTCTCTCACTGTAGGTTTGCTCACTATCGATCCGGGTCACTCTCTAACTATGGCCGGGGCCTGTGACGGGTGCGACCTGGTTAGAGACGATCCAGCGCTTCGTCGATCAAATGGTGAAGTCGACCGCGTTGACTCGTGCTCGGTCCCGGACCAGATGCTCCGGGCGAGCGACGCCGCGCGAGGGCGACGCCGTCATCAAAGAGGGGCGCGAAACGTTGATACGAAGGTGTCTGGTTCACGACGTCTCGCAGCGACCGTTCGGTCGCGACCGCCTCGGCGACCAGTTGTCCCACCTGTTGGTGCGCTTGGCGAAACGGGACGCCCTCGGCGACGAGTTCCTCTGCCAGATCGATGGCGACCAGAAAGGGATCGTCGGCGGCGGCCTTGGCGATGCTGGCGTGAAACTGCATTGAGCGATACGCCCCGGAGAGGGCCTGAAGGACAAGGTGAACCTGGCGAACCGAATCGAAGAGGGGCTCCTTATCCTCCTGAAGATCTCGGTTGTACGACAGGGGCAGACCCTTCAGCACGACGAGTACCGCCGTCAGATTTCCGATCAATCGCCCGCTCTTCGCGCGAGCGAGCTCGGCCACGTCACTGTTCTTNNTTCTTCTTCTGGGGCAACATGGATGATCCGGTGGTGAAATCGTCGCCCAACGAGGCGAAGTTGAACTCCGCGGACGTCCACAGCACCAGTTCTTCTCCCATGCGCGAGAGATGAACACCCATGAGCGCGACGTCAAAGAGGGTCTCGGCGACAAAATCTCGGTCACTGACGGCGTCCATCGAGTTCGCGAAGGGCGCGTCGAATCCCAGAAGCGCGGCACTCAGCGCGGGATCGATGCTTAGCGAGGTCCCGGCCAGAGCCCCCGCGCCCAACGGTGACACATTGAGACGATCGCGCGCGTCGAGCAGTCGATCGATGTCGCGCAGCAGCGCGAAGGCGTGGGCGTTGAGATGATGGCTCAGTAACACCGGCTGGGCTCGTTGCAGGTGGGTGTAGCCCGGCAAGTACGCGCGCTCATTATGATCGCCGGTCTCCACGAGGATCTCGACCAGCAAGAGACCGGCTCGCACGATCTCATTGATGGCGTCACGGGTAAACAAGCGCATCGTCGTGGCGATCTGGTCGTTGCGACTGCGGGCCGNNGTATGGAGCTTGGCGCCGACGTCGCCCGCCAGTTCGGTGGCGCGACGCTCGATCGCAGTGTGAATGTCCTCGTCGGTCGAGGCTTGAAGGAACCTTCCGCTCTCGAACTCATCTTGAATCTGGTCGAGTGCGCCGAGCAGTTCAACAGACTCCACGTCGCTGAGCAGTCCCGCCGCGGCCAGTCCTTGCACGTGCGC
>PLBM01000142.1 GCA_003134515.1 Acidimicrobiaceae bacterium
TTCGACGTTCCCCAGGTCAGCTCAACGCTCGTGCTCGCCGGCAGACCGGTGCCCGAGACGGTGATCGGCGTGCCCTGGACGCCTTGGTTCGGCGTGACCACGAGCGCCCCCGAGGTCGTGACCGGGATAGTGAAGGCGCCGGCGGCGGCCCCAGTGAAGGGCAGCGCCGGCACACCCGGAAGGGCGCTCGGCGCAGTGAGCGCGATCGTATTGGGCGACGTCGTGTCGGCGCTGCTGGCCGAGGCGATCAGGGCCACCGGAATCATCGACGCCACGATGACACGGGCGAAGCGAGACCGGAAACCGTTGGTGAGGTACTTACGTAACATCTTGTTCCTCTCGTACTGCTCGGTCTCAATCACTCGTTGAGACCTTTGTCGCGGACTAATTGCTCTGATTCTCATTTGGATTCCAGCGAGCCCGAACGGGCGATCTCTTGAACCGCTCGCTCGGGCTCGTCGCACTTTGAACGACCTAACTACTACTGCTCAACCGGCCGGGGCGGCGTTAAGGGTCGCCGACGAAGAGGTGTTGAAGTTGGGGGTGAAGGTCCCCGTGGCGCCCGCGACTGCCGGGGTCACGACGATCGTCTTCATGTACTTCACGGCGCTGTACACCACGTTGCCGTTCACGTGGACGACTTTGCCGGCCTTTCGCAGCAGCACCCACTTAATCGCCGGGACCTTCTTGGTGACCGCCGGGACGGCGATCGTCTTGAAGGTGACGGTGTAGGGGATCAGACCCAGCGCGTTATAGCCCGTGCCACCCGTAGCCAGCGGCGCGGTCCAGAACGCGACACCGTCAGTGCCCTGGGTCGTGTTGGTCGCACCATGGTTGGCGAACGACATAGTGAGCGGGGTCGAAACACCTTGCACGGTCACGGTCGCACTGGAGACGTTGAGCGGAGTTAGCGGGGTGCCGTCCTGAGCGTAACCATAAGCGCGGAACACAATCGTCTGGCCAGCGAGAAACTCGTTCGTGATCTGGCAGCCGCCGTAGATGGGTGCAATGTTCGCGGCGTACTTACCGCTTGCGACGATGGTGTCGACGTACAGCGGAAGTGGCGAAAGACTGGTCACCGACTGGACGGGCACCGCCACGTTGACCGTGTAGGCAGCCGCGGTCGCCGTATTGAAGTCTGTCGTGTCAGTCGGCGTGAACGTGGCGCCCAAGATGACCGCGCCAGGCGCCGTACCAACCCATAAGCAGGTCGCAGTGAACGGCGTCGCCGCGGTCGTCGCTACCGCGGTGCAGCCAGTAATCGCCGCGCCGGCAGCCGTAAAGCTCACCGCGCCCGCCACGCTCGTCGCCGCAATAATGCCCACGGGCCCTTGTCCGACGATTGCCTTGCCGCCGCTAAGGACGACCGTGGGGGTCGTGCTCGCGGCCGACGCGGCCGTAACACCCACCGTCGCGATGCTCGCCAGGACCATGGCCCCGACTGCTATGGATGACTGAAATCTCTTCATGGTTGTGTACCTTCTTCTTGGTTGGCTACTAGTTCTTGATCGTCAGGGTGCCAGACAGAGTCGCGGTGAAGGCGTCGCTCTCGCTGCCGCCTGGGCTATTCGACACGACATTGAACGAACCCTTAAACGTCAGGTTCCCCGAGACACCCTTGTACTTGCCGGTGCCGCTCGTCACCTTCGCGACACCGCTCACGGACACGCTGGTCGGCGTCGCCGTCGCGGCGGCAGTACCGAAACTCTTCGAGGTCACGACGGTCAGCATCAACTTGCTGCCGCCACCCGAAAGAATTCCCTTGCCGGTGATGGCGTCGGTTTGGCTGGTGGCCGGAGCTGAGCCAGTGCCGCTCACCGTGCCCTTGCCCAAGAGCGTGCCGGTTCCGGTTCCCTTGACGGACGTCACCTTGACGGAGTCCGCGGAACTTGCCGCGCCGACCATTAGCAACGCGATCTTCCCCGTGTAGGTGCCCTTAAAGACGACCTTCTTGGTCTTGACGACGTGGCTCACGACCGTGCGATGAGCCGCGCGGGCGCCGGGTTGGGTGATGGCGGCGCCGGAAGGTACTCCCACTGCGAATACGACGACGAGCGCCAGGCTTACAGCGGTGATTGATTTCTGAAAGTTGTTCATACCCAAACGATAAGGAGCGTTGGGTCGGCGAAACTAGGGAACTAAGTCACAACCTGGATTTTATCTATTCTATCTCTAGATTAGATAGTATTTAACTATGTTATCAACCAAGGGTCTCACCATTCAACAGTTGCGGTGTTTCATCGCCGTCGCCAACGAACAACAGTTCACCGCCGCCGCCCAAGCGCTCGAAATTGCCCAGCCCTCGATCAGCGCCCAGATTCATCATCTCGAAGAGGTCCTGGGCACTCCCTTGTTCCATCGTGGCCGCCGCCCGGTGGTGTTGACCGACGCCGGACTTGAGCTCTTGCCGCTAGCCCGACGTGTTCTGAGCAGCCTCGATGACGTCGTCCACGGGGTGAGTGAAGTCGAGGGACTGCGACGCGGTCACGTCACCGTGGGCGCAACGCCGAGTCTCGGGACCACCTTGTTGCCCAGTGCGCTCGCCCGGTTCCACCAGCGCTATCCGGGCATTGCGATAACGATCGTCGAGCGCGACTCGGTCGTGCTCTTGGAGTCCCTTGAATCGGCGGCCATNNCACCCGACGCTCGACTCCGTGGCGCTCGCGGTGGAACAATTGGTCGTCATCGTGGCGCGAACCCATCGACTGGCGCGGCGCGATGGCGTCTCGATCACCGATCTCGATGGGGTGTCGCTGATCATGTTCCGTGAGGGCTACGACCTCAGAGCCGCCACCATCGAGGCTTTTGCCCGCGCCGACATCACGCCCCGAGTCGCGCTGGACGGGGCCGAGATGGGGAGCGTCCACTCTTTCGTCGCGGCCGGGCTCGGCGCGGCGTTGGTTCCGAGCATCGTCGCCGTCGACGACAAGGACGTCAAGGTCTTGCACATGTCGCCGCCGCTCGAACGCACGATCAGTCTGGTGCGGCCACTTCAGCACACCCCGTCGCGGGCCGCGGTGGCGCTCTCTCTAGAGATAACGGACTACCTCAGCGAGCACGGATGGCCGGCGAACGCGTCGCTTGACCTACGGCTGATCCACGCTTGAGCCGTTACTAAGTGCCCCACATCTTTGAAGCACGGGCGCAGCACTACCTCAGCGAACGACGCGAATGAGCGCGAAGCCGTCGTACCCTTTGCTGCCCACGGTCTGGATGACCGTTCCCTCCACACGCTCATCGCTGGCCGCGAGATCGAGAAACTGCCGCACGCCCTGAACCCGCTCGTCAGAGCTCGCCGAGTCCGCGACCGCCCCGGCGCGAACGACATTGTCCGCGACGATGACCGTGCCGGAACGAGACAGTTCCATCGTCAGTGTGAAGTATTGCGAGTACCCCTCCTTGTCCGCGTCGATGAAGACAAAGTCAAAGGGCTCGACTCCTTCGCCGATCATGTCGCGAAGGGAATCGGCGGCGGGGCCCACGCGAATGTCGACCTGCGAGCCGAAGCCGGCTCGATCGATGTTCTGGCGAGCGACCGCGGCGTGTCGCACGTCCAGTTCCAGTGTGATCAACTCACCGTCATCGGGCAGTGAGCGGGCGAGCCAAATGGTGCTGTAGCCCCCCAACGTGCCGATCTCCAGGATTCGACGAGATCGGTTCAGCTTCGCTAGTAGTTCGAGCAACTTGCCCTGATTGGGCGCCACGTTGATCGGCGGTAGTCCGGCGGCGGTGCTGTCGAGCAACGCGTCACTGAGCGTCTGATCCGCCGATACGAAAAGCGCATCGATGTAGTCGTCAACCGTGGCCCAGAGTTCAGTGCTCATCTGGAGAGTCTCGCAGATTCTAACGAGCTGACTTTTCTCGGGCGATCAGGGATAAACCAGGATTGACGCGTCTAGCTGATCGACGCTCGTGACCCCCGTGAGCCCGAGGGTGACCAACATCTCTTCGCGATAAGTCCGCAAGATGTGGTTGAGGCCCTCCTCACCTCGCGCGGCGACCGCGAATACCCACGGCCGCCCGATCAGACAGGCTCGAGCCCCCAGGGCGAGCGCCTTTACGACATCGAGACCACTTCGGATTCCGCCATCCATCAGAACGTCGCACCGGTCACCGATCGCCTGGGCGATCGCCGGCAACGCAGAGATGGTTGAGGGAACGTCGTCGAGTTGACGGCCACCGTGATTCGAGACGATCACCGCGTCGGCCCCGCGCTCCGCCGCCTCGCGGGCATCATCGGGATCGAGAATGCCCTTTAGAGCAATCTTGCCGTGCCAGTGAGCGCGCAACCACGCGAGGTCATCCCAGGTCACACTCGGATCGAACTGACTGGCCACCCAACCCTGGAAGTCGCCGGGCACACGAGCGTTCGGAAGCGCCCGCTCCAAATTTCCAAACGTGAGTGGCTTGCCCCCGAGGGCCACCTCGCGGACCCAGCGTGGGTGACGGGCAATATCGAGTCCTCGACGCAGTCGATTGACTCTGGAGATTCGCCCGCTCACGCCGTTGCGGACATCGCGGTAGCGGTGACCCACTACGGGGAGGTCAACGGTCAACACGAGAGTGGTGCAACCCACCGCTTGCGCTCGAGCCATTAAATCCTCTGCGTACCCGCGGTCCTTCATGATGTAGAGCTGAAACCAGCAGGGACGTGTCGATGCCGCCGCCACCTCTTCAATAGAGCAGATGGAAAGCGTCGATTCGCAGAAACTGATGCCGGCTCGCTCAGCTGCTCGGGCGCCTTGGACCTCGGCTCGTGGGGCGAACATTCCCCCAAAACCCACCGGGGCCAAGATCAACGGAAGTGAAAGTTCCTCCCCCATCACGGTGGTGGAGAGAGTGCGCTCGGATACATCGCGAAGCACTCGTTGACGAAGCCGTAGGCGGTGCAGATCATCTCGATTTGCCGCCAGCGTCACCTCGTCGAACGAACCCCCGTCGATATAGTCGAACAGCTGACGCGGCAGTCGCTTTCGGGCCAGTTCCCGATAATCCTCATACGACGCTGGCGCGAGGTCGAGCGAGTGACCTCGATCATTGGTGAACACGAAGTTCATTATGCCCTAGACCAACTGAGACCGTCGATTCCTCAATGCGTTGCGAGAGGGGTCAGCGAGTATGGACAAGCGTTCGTATACAGATTCTTGATGGCCGTGACTACCGCGGCACCGAGGCTAACTGGCTGGCAATCAACTTTCTGTCTTCAGCGTCAGCAATGGCCTCAACGAGAAGCTCCGCGACTGTAATCCACCGATCACGGGCTTCGGAGTCTCCACTTGCGGCATAGGCACGAGCGAGGCCTTCAGCGGTCGATGCGATGAGCCAATCGGAAACTTCTGCTTCCTGCGCATGGTCATAGGCGAGTAACGCAAATCGAAGAGCAACGCCACCTTCCCCCACCGCCGCTGCCGCCCTGGAAATCATCCAGTCGCCAATGATGCACTGATCAGTACCACTTACAAGAGACCAGTAATAGCGAGAAACAAACGCCGAGGTGAGCAACTCTGTGTCTTCATCCATGGTTCGACCAGCCTTCTCGAGAAGGTGCCAACAATGGTTGTACCTTTCGATGGCGATCGCGCGTTGAGTGACTTCGTCCACTGGGAGAACTCTATGTGAGACGACAAGTCAAATTTCGATGACCAGCCTCTACACATTCGTTGATGGCCTGGCGATAGAGGTTGACTCTCTTACGATGCAACCTGAACCGATGCGGCTCTCGAGTGAGGCACAGGTACTTCCTCTCCGTGCAACCGCAGTCCTTCAATGTGGAACTCGATGGCCTCGCGCATTAATTCCTGAAGTTCTTCTGCGGTATCGGCCGCGCCAACACAGCCGGGGAGATCTGGAACATAGGCGCAGAAGTTACTACCGACGTCTTCAATAATGATGGCGTACTCCGTCATGAGTTCTTCCTTTCCAACCCAGCCTGCTTATAGATTTCAATCAGCGTTCCTAATCGTAGGTCCATCCCAAGATGTCCGGCAAGGGTCACGGTTCCGGGCTTCGTAGGATGGTGGAATTGGCGATGGCTTCCTCGTTGCCGCATCTGACGCCAACCGTCACGTTCGAATACTCGAATCATCTCACGAACCTTCACAACCCGCAACGGTTGCAACAGCCTCATGTTTGATGACAAGAGCCCGCCGTTTGTGGCAGTCAGCGACTTTCTATGAAAAAAGTTTAGACATTGGTAAAGCGAGTTTTGGAAGAAGTCACGTTACGGTCGTGAAAATTATAGCGAAGACAGAAAGCCCAACAGCGCCTCGAAGTAGGCCTCCTGGTCGTCGTACATGGCCATGTGGCTACCGTTCTCGCAGATGTAAGACGAGCCACCGGGAATACGGGTCGCCATCATCTCGAGAAACGTAGGGTCCATCGTGTCGTGTCGACCACCTAGAACCAGAGCGGGGACGGTGATGAACTGAAGGTCGTTCGTACGATCCCAGTTGGCCAGACTCGCCTCTTCCCATATGCCCATCTCACTCGGACCTTGCATCGTCAGGTACAGATCTTGATTGATGTTCGAGAAAGCGAAGTTCACCGGTTCCGGCCACTCCTCTGGGTTCATTCGCAAAATGTGGTCGACGTAGTACGAGCGAACCAGCAGCTCCATGTAACGAGGATTGGCAAAGTCCCTCGCGGCTTCGATCTCTCGGATACCGGCAAGATCCTCTTGATTCATCGCCGGCATCAAAACGTTGGTTGCGTAACGGCTGTAGGCCGGGGCACTCGACATCATGTTGGAGATGACCAGACCCTTGAGTTGTTCACCGTGCTTAAGGGCGTACTCCATCGCCAAAATGCCGCCCCAAGAATGACCCAAGAGGACGAAGTTGTCAGGTCCGAGGTCAAGAGCAGTGCGCACCTGCTCGACCTCATCGATAAAGCGGTTCAAGTCCCACATTCGTGAATCGGCCGGGTTGTCACTGCGACCCGATCCCAATTGGTCGTAGTAGTAGTACTCGACACCCGCTGCCGGCAAGAAACTGTCAAAGGCCTCAAAGTAGTCGTGCGTCGCGCCGGGACCGCCGTGCAACAGAAGCACCTTGAGTGCGGGATTATTGCCAATCCGCTTCGTCCACACATTGAAAGCGCCCAATGGCGTCGTGATCGGAATCATCCGGACGCCACCGGCGACGGCATCGGGTCGGTTAGTTCGGTCGTAGTACTGCTCGGTCACGGAGCCCCCAATGTGTAAATGCTGACGAGTATAAGTTGCGAACAGGGCGAGAGGGCAATCAGTCTTCTAGTGAGAACCTGTAGGCATTCGTCTACTGCGCCTTCATGAATGTGAGACGAAAGACTGGGTGATCGGGAGCGATCCGATCTAGCTCAGCAATCGGGGACGACGCGCTAACACCGTCAAAGAAGATTCCAACCTCTAACCTCCAGCGCTTGAGGTGCGCCCTGAGTACGTCGGTTTTCTCGGCATTATCTAACTCTGTCGCTCGAAAGGATTGGACCTTTCGTCCTACTCGTAGTTCACCACTCCCGGCCGCGCGCAAGTTACGCACCCACTGGGTTTCGCCACGCGGCGCGACTAAGTAGTGATCACCATTATGAGAAAGCAGATTCACGGGATTAGATCGCCAATCGCCGCTGCTTCGACCACGCAGCCAAAGAGTGCGTGAACCCCAGACGCTCACTCCCATTCTGGTCAACATCTGCACGAGTCGATTAAAGATGTGCTGGGTGAACCAGCCAGGCTCTACGTACCGGTTGATTGACTCTTGGTCCGCCATTCTTCCATCCTGTCACTATGTCCAATGGGACAAGCACGCTTCTCGAAATTGGCTAGTGAGTTTATTGCGGCCATTCGTCGCGCGCGCGCTATCAAACTACGTTCGCCTTTGACAGTCAAACAGGTGGTTCGGGGTCGTACTGAATACCACGACGAACTTGGCGTGCGCGCTCGATTCCCCCAAGACGGTGGACCAAATGAAGCGCCATGTCAACTCCCGCCGAGACACCGGCCGACGTTATGAGATCGCCGTCATCGACAAAACGAACATCCTCTCGCACGTCGATTGTTGGATCCAGTTGACGTAGTTTCTCCAGCGAAGCCCAATGGGTCGTTGCGGATCGATTGAGAAGTAACCCCGCAGCGGCGTACACGAGAGCGCCGGTGCAGACACTCGTCATCAGCGAAACCTGCTTGCGCTGACGACGAACCCACTCAAGTTGCTGCTCATCCTCAAGGTGCGCTCGCGTCCCATGGCCTCCGGGATAGACGAGCACTTCCAACGCTGGCATCTCATCGTAGGTGTAGTCCGCCTTGACAGTCAGCCCCTTGGCGCAGCGGATGAGATCGTCGCCCTTCGCAATCGTGACAACCCCCCACCCATCTTCCGGAAAGTTACGCGTCCAGGACGAAAGTACTTCGTAGGGACCAACCGCGTCGAGTTCTTCCACGTTCTCGAAGAAAAGTATGCCGATGTGCTTGGTCTGCGCGCTCACGATGGCCATCTTAAAACGCGTGGTCTCGTCGGCTTTCAGATCAGACGAGGGCTTTTCTCATTCCAATGGCCATGGTTTCGTAGCCCAGCGATTCATACAAACCCCTGGCGACTGCGTTGGGGCCAAAGACGTTCAGGGCGAGTCTCGTGCCGCCTTGGCTCTTGACGTAGCCCTCAGCGGCTTGCATCGTGCTCCGCCCAAAGCCTTTGCCTCGAAACTCTTTGTCAATCACGATGTCATACACGAACCATTCCCCCGGATTCCGCTCTTCTCTCGTAGCGAGCCAAAGAGATCCCACTTTCGTCTCATCGTCCATCACGGCAAAGATGCGTTGATCTTCATTCGGCGCGCCGTCAACGAAGAGTGACTTTTCGTTTTGCTCGATATTCAACGAGACCTCTTCGGAGGTAAACCCGGTGGCCAGTAGTTGTTTGCGGTAGTCCGCCCACATCGCGGTGAGCCACCCCTTGAGATCTTGGTCAGGTATTGGGACAAGACGAATCATCTCGTCAATCTACAACCACACAAAGATCTTGACGTCACAACATCTCGGAATCAGTTCTCTAGGAAAAAACGATAGACATTAGTATCACGTCGTTCGAAACCGAGCTTCTGGTACAAAGCGTTAGCCGCCCCTCGCGAGGGTCGACTGGTGAGATTGATCGAACGTACACCGCGCCCGCGCGCCTCGTCTATCGCGGCCATGGTCAACGCCTCGCCAACCCCAAGACCTCGCGCGTCTTCATCCACGACGACGTCTTCAATCCACGCGCGAAGTCCTGTAGGAATCGAAAAGACCACCAGCGTCAACATCCCGACCGCGACGCCGGCATCAGTCGCCACAAAGAGCGTCGCCGTATCGGAGTCCACCACTCTTTGAACGTCGTTCATCGTGAGGGGCGGCGCCGTCGAGGAGAGTTGAGGCAAGAGGCCATTGAGACCCGCGAGCAACTCCGGGGTCGCCGTGAGCGCCTTTTCTACCGTGACGCTCATTGGTCACCGCGCCAGACCGGTCGGCGGAGATCATCGTAGAAAACGTCGCGGCGCTCGCCGTCAATTGCGGCAAAGATCGGTCCGGCCCACCGCTTGGCGCCGATGGTGGGACTGGGCAGTTCGTCGCGCGCGAACCAGCCCGCGTCGGTGACTTCGAGGGGATGAGGGTGAAGCTCGCCGCCCGTCGCGCGGCAGAAAAAAAGAAGTGAATAAAGGGGAATCCTCGACTCCCCGAGCCGCATCCCGTCGAGCACGCCGATCAGGCGCACCGGTTCGGCTTCAATGCCGGTCTCTTCGAGCACTTCTTTGACGACTACTTCGGGCGCCGAGTAGCCCACATCACACCAGCCCGTCGGATAGAGCCAGATACCCGAGTCGGCCCGTTGGATGAGCAGGAGTTTGCCCTCGTCGTTGGTCACGGCCGCGCCAACGGCGACTTTCGGCGTCTGATAGCCCGGCACGCCACTGCCCACTTCCTTCATCCACTGCGTGACGTACCCGTCCGCGTCGTCGACGCCCTCGAGTCCCTCGTCGGCGGCGACCTTGATGTCCCCGGCGATCTTTAAGACCTCTTCGAATCGCTCGCGCTCGTACTGGCTGTCGGTGAAACCAAGACCGGTCTTGGCGACACCCGCGAGCGCTTCAGCCCAGCGGCGAAGTGTCTTCTCGGGAACCGAGTTACTCACGACGCTCCAACGCCTCTCACGCCAAGGTGGCGTCGAGCACCTCGTCCAGCGTGCCCACCAGACCGGTGTAGAACGCGCCGAACTCCGCGTAGAGCGTCGAGGCTTCGTCAAAGCGCATCGTGTAGACGCACTCCTTGAGGTCATCCACGTGCACGCCAAAGAGCGTCACGCCCCACTCCCAGTCGTCCAGTCCCGTCGAACCGGTGATGACCTGAAGGATGCGGCCCTTGAACGTGCGCCCGATGGCGCCGTGTTGGCGCATCAACTGCTCACGCTCTTCGTAGGGCAGTCCGTACCAATTACTCACTTCGCCGCGTCGCTTGGACATTGGATAGAAGCAGAATGCCTTCATGTTGTCCGGAGGCAACTGGGGAAAGAGTCGATCGTTGAGCATCTTCTCGGGCATGCCGGCGGCGTACTCGCTGACTTCGGTCACCGAGACGTAGCTTTCGGCCACCTTCAAACCGGCCGCTTGCACCTTGGATTGGAATTTTCGTAAGTCCCACAGGTTTTCACCCAACACCATGAAGCACAGGTCGGCCTTGGCGCCCACGATCGCGGCCGTTACGACCTGAAGTCCGCCATTCGTCGCGTCGTCGACGGCCTTACGTAGTGCGCCCGCGTCGACGTCGCGCTCCGGATGGCAAAAGAGGTGTACGACGTTCAAGCCGCGTGACGCGGTGAGTGGCGAAGGCGTCGTCATGACCCCATGTTAGGAGCAATCGGCCAGAATGAAAAAGGTTCTCTAACGAGTGAACCGCGGGGCCACGCCCCGCGGTTCACACTTAGAAACTTGAAACGGCTTAGTAGTCGTCCATCCCGCCCATGGGCGCCGCGGACTTCTCCTCGGGCTTGTCGACGATGACGCACTCCGTTGTTAAGAACAGCGCCGCGATCGATGCCGCGTTCTGCAGAGCCGAACGCGTCACCTTGGCCGCGTCAATGACGCCCGCCTTCAACAGATCCTCGTACTCGCCGGTCTCGGCGTTGAGGCCCTCGGTCGGCTTAGAGAGGTTGCGGACCTTGTCAACAATGACGCCGCCCTCGAGGCCGGCGTTGACGGCGATCTGGTTGAGCGGCGCTTCGACGGCTTTGGCTACCATGCGCGCGCCAGTCTGTTCGTCGCCGCTCAACTTCTCGGCGGCTTCCAAGATGCGAGATTGGCTGCGCAGTAAAGCCACGCCCCCGCCCGGCACCACGCCCTCTTCGATCGCGGCCTTGGTGGTGGACACCGCGTCTTCGATGCGGTGCTTCTTTTCCTTCAACTCCACTTCCGTCGCGGCGCCCACCTTGATAACGGCCACGCCGCCGGAAAGCTTCGCCAGACGCTCCTGGAGCTTCTCGCGGTCGTAGTCCGACTCGGTGTTTTCGATCTCGGTCTTGATCTGGCTGATGCGGCCCTTGATGTCCGCGTCGGACCCGGCCCCCTCAATGATCGTCGTCTCGTCTTTAGTGACAACAACCTTGCGGGCGGTGCCGAGAAGTTCGAGGGTCGCGGACTCTAGTTTCAAGCCAATCTCTTCAGAGATCACCGTTGCCCCGGTCAAAATAGCGATGTCTTGGAGCATGGCCTTGCGACGTTCGCCGAATCCCGGCGCCTTGACCGCGACGGACTTAAAGGTACCGCGGATCTTGTTGACGACCAATGTCGCCAACGCCTCGCCGTCGACGTCTTCAGCGATGATCAGCAAGGGTCGACCCGACTGCATGACCTTTTCCAGCACGGGTAACACGTCGCGCACTGACGAGATCTTGCTCGAAACGAGTAGGACGTACGCGTTCTCGAGTACCGCCTCCTGGCGCTCGACGTCGGTGGCGAAGTAAGGGGCGATGTAGCCCTTGTCAAAGCGCATGCCTTCGACGAGATCCATGTCCATGCCAAAGGACTGGCTCTCTTCGACGGTGATGACGCCGTCCTTGCC
>PLBM01000129.1 GCA_003134515.1 Acidimicrobiaceae bacterium
TCGTTGAACCCCTACTCGGTTCGTGCGGTGCACTTCGACATCGACCCCATGGTCACCAAGCTCCTGGAATCGCGCTGGGGCGCCCCGGGTACCGCCTCGGAGAACATCAGTCTCGAGGTCGTGGAGTGTGAAGACCGACGGGTCGACCGGGCCGCGTTAGAGCTGGTCGCCGACGCCGTGCGTGATCCGGACGTCTTTTGCATGGTCATCTTGCCCCGTCGCGGCTTCGTGTCGAGCTTGCAGCGACTATTGCACGACCGCACGGCCGACACCATGGCGAGCGCGGTGATGCACGTGCCGCGCACCGCCGCGACGATCATCCCCTATCGCGCGTTGCGCCGACGCGTGCCCGTCGGTGCGCCCAGCGAAGAGCCCGTCAGCGACGAGGTCACCCGGGGCGGGTTTCGAGATGACGCGCACCTCGCCGCCGACGTGAAGCTCGCCGCTCGCTCGAGTGACGCCGCGCCGATCGGCGGACTCGTGGAGCGTGAGTTCGTCGAAATCGCCGGACGAGTTCGTTCAATGGCCATTGGCAACGAGAGTGGCGTGCACGAACTTCGCTGCGTCATCGCCGACAACAGCGGATCGATCACCCTCGTCTTTCAAGGAAGAACCAACGTGCCGGGCATCGATCGTGGCACGCGGCTCATCGTAAAAGGAACGGTGACGTCGCTTCGACGTGAAGCCGTCATTCTTAATCCCGACTACGAAATAGTTGCCGCGCCCCAGGGCGAACACTAAGGCGCGCGGACTCTTCATTTCGCAGTCGCCACCTGGATATTGCGGCACCCACCGAGTTGGCACCTGGCGCCATCGCGTGGCCAGGGCCGTGGACCTGTCTAACTTGTGTAGCGACGGTGCAACGTGGCGATAGTGTGTCACGCCGTGAGATACCTGAGAGGTGGTGAGCATGGCCCGAGCGCTCGTCATCGTTGAATCCATCGCCAAGGCGACCCGGATCCAGAGCATGCTCGGTCCGGACTACATCGTCAAGCCCTCTATCGGCCACATTCGCGACCTACCCCAAAGCGCTGCCGACATCCCGGCTTCGGTGAAGGGCGAAAAGTGGGCGCGCCTGGGCATCAACGTCAACGACCACTTCAAGCCGGTCTATGTCGTGTCGAACGACCGTAAGAAGATTGTCGCGGAGCTCAAGGCCGCCCTGAAAGAGGTCGACGAGCTCTACCTCGCCACCGACGAGGATCGCGAAGGCGAGGCTATTGCCTGGCACCTCCAAGAGGTGCTTAATCCCAAGGTCCCAGTAAAGCGCATGGTCTTTCACGAGATCACCCCGAGCGCCATCACCAAGGCCGTCGCCGAGACCCGCACGCTGGACCTTCGTCTGGTGGACGCCCAGGAAGGCCGCCGGTTCCTCGACCGCCTCGTGGGGTACGAGGTCTCGCCCGTGCTCTGGCGAGCGGTGGACAAGGCGCGCTCGGCCGGGCGGGTGCAGTCGGTGGCTATTCGACTGGTCTGTGAGCGCGAACGCGAACGCATGGCGTTTCGCTCAGCGTCGTGGTACGACGTCACGGCGACCCTTCGGGCGAACGACGCGTCCTTCGAAGCGACTCTCGACACAGTGAACGGGATCGCGCTCGCCACGGGCAAGAACTTTGACGCCGCGGGCCAACTTGACTCGAAGTCGTCGCTGGAGGTCTTGAGCGCCGCCACGGCCACCTCGATCGCCACCGCGCTGGTGGGACAACGCGTCAGGGTTGACGCCATCACCTCGACGCCGCGTTCGCAGCGCCCCCAGCCGCCGTTCATGACCTCGTCGCTGCAGATCGAAGCCAGTCGAAAGTTGCGTTTTGACCCCGAGCGAACGATGCGAGCGGCCCAACGGCTCTACGAGCAGGGTTGGATCACCTACATGCGCACTGACTCGACCACTCTCTCGGACGAGGCGATAAACGCGGCGCGCACCCAGGCGGCGTCCATGTTCGGTGACGACTTCGTGGCCACTGTTCCACGTCGCTACGACCGCAAGGTGAAGAACGCCCAAGAGGCCCACGAGGCGATTCGCCCGGCCGGAGAGTCGTTTCGCACCCTCGACGAAGCCCAGGCGCAACTAAGCGGCGACGAACGCGCGCTCTATGAGTTGATCTGGAAGCGCACGATCGCCTCGCAGATGGTCGACGCGCGACTCACTCAAGACAAGGTGCGACTCTCGGGGGAACTGGGCGACGTCGCCGAGTTCGCCGGCGACGTGACAGTGGCGTTGAGCGCGACGGGGCTGCGCATCGAATTCGCGGGCTTTCGCCGGGCATACGTCGAGGGCACCGATGATCCCGAAGCCGAACTGGCCGACCAGGAACGGCTCCTGCCGACCCTGGAGGAGGGCGCGCACGTGCCCGTCGAGGGCGCCGACGCCAAGCTGCACGAGACCCAGCCGCCCGATCGCTTCTCCGAGGCGACGTTGATCAAGAAGCTCGAAGACCTCGGCATCGGTCGCCCCTCGACGTACGCGTCGGTGATGAAGACCATTGACCGGCGCGGGTACGTCTGGAAGAAGGGCAAGTCCCTGGTACCGACGTTTCGCGCCTTCGCGGTGGTCAATCTTTTGGAGTTCTACTTCGCGGAGCTAGTGGACTATCAGTTCACCGCCGCGATGGAGGACCAACTGGACGAAATCGCCGAAGGTCGTCAAGCCCTCGAGCCCTGGCTGCAGCGGTTCTACTTCGGCGACCCGACCGCGACCAGTGAGTTCGCCCGGCTCGGTCTGCAACACGTCACCCACGCGCCACACGACTTTGACTTCGCGGCCATTAACTCACTGCCCCTCGGGGTAGCGCCGGACGGACTCGCGGTCTCGGTGCGCTCGGGACGCTACGGCCCTTACCTCGTGCACGGGGAGGATCGCGTCTCGATCCCCGAAGCGACCGAACCGGATGCGCTCACCGTCGAATACGCGCTGGCGCTATTGGCGGCGCCGAGCGGCGATCGTGAGTTGGGAATAAATGACGAAGGTGAGACGCTCTATCTCAAGGCCGGGCGTTACGGCCCCTACGTGCAAGTCGGCGAGGTCACCGACCCCAAGGGGAAGCCCAAGACCGCGTCGCTCTTTTCGACCATGTCGCCCGAGAGCGTCACCTTAGAAGACGCGAAGCTCTTGCTCTCACTGCCGCGACCGATCGGTGAACATCCAGAAGGCGGAGAGATCGTCGCGCAAAACGGCCGCTACGGCCCTTATCTCACGTGGGGCGCTGAGACCCGTTCGCTCGAGAACGAGGAGCAGATCTTTGAAGTGACCGTGGGCGAGGCGACGTTGCTGTTCGCCCAACCCAAGCCCCGGGGACGTCGCGCCGCCGCTCGTCCTCTGGCCGAGCTCGGCGAAGACCCGGTCACCAAACGTCAGGTCGTGGTGCGCAGCGGGCGCTTTGGTCTCTACGTCACCGACGGCGAGACGAACGCGACGATGCGCTTGGGCGACATGCCCGAGACGATCACGTTGGACCGAGCTTGTGAACTGCTCGCCGAGCGGCGAAACGCTGAGCCCTCGACCCGCTTTCGTAAAGCGGCCAAGCGCGCGACGAAGAAAGCGCCGGCGAAGACGACAGCCAAGAAAACGGTGAAGAAGGCGAAAAAGACAACGAAAAAGACGGCTACGAGGACGATCAAGAAGACCGCCGTCAAGCCCACGGGCGCCGCGAAGCGTGCGGCGATCGCTCAGGGGGCCGGGGCCAATGCGGCCCTCGTGAAGAGCGCGCGACGAGCGGACGACGCGTGACACGCGGGGTTTTTCTCGTCTTTGAGGGCATCGACGTCAGCGGTAAGAGCACCCAAGCGCGCCGGGTCGCGGCGCACCACGACGCGCTATACACATTCGAACCCGGTGACACCGAGCTAGGCCAGGAGCTGCGCCGTTGGGTGCTCGACGCCGCCACGCCGATGAACCCCGCGACCGAGGCCCTGCTCATGCTGACCGATCGGTCGCATCACGTCAACAGTGTCATCGCCCCAGCTCTCGACGCCGGGCGTTCGGTGGTCTGCGATCGTTTCTACGCCTCCACCCTCGCGTACCAAGGTTACGGACGAGGGGTGGACCTCGAGTTGCTGCGCGCGGCGAGTGAACTGGCCGTTGGCGCGTGTCTGCCGACCATGACAATCCTGCTCGACGTGTCGCTGGAGGTTGTGAACGAACGGCGCGCCCACGACGCAAAGGACCGTTTCGAAGCTGAGGATCTGGCGTTCCACCAGCGGGTGCGTGACGGATACTTGCACCTCGCGAAAGAGAACGGATGGTTCGTGGTGGACGGCGCGCGCAGCAAAGTCGACATCGCTCGCGTGATCGACGAGCGAGTGGCGGACCTACCCTGGTGACGTGAGCGACGTCTTCGAACAACTCGTGGGCCAGGACCGCGCGGTGGACTCCATGCGTCAGCACGTCGCCAGTCCCGTGCACGCGTACCTCTTTAGTGGACCCGGGGGTTCGAGCGTGCGCGACTCCCTGGTCGCCTTTGCCGCGGCGCTGCAGTGTCCCCGTCACGGTTGTGGCGCGTGCGAAATCTGTCGACTGGTGTTCTCTGAACAGGACCCCGACGTGTACTTCGCCGAACGTTCGGGTGTCGCCTGGCGCATGGAGGAGATTCGTGAAGCCGAGCGCGTCGCTCGGCGCCGCCCGCTGGGCGCGGGCTATCAGATCGTGGTGATTGAGGACGTCGAGCTCACCACGACGGGCGCGTCACCCAGTTCACCCGCGTTGTTGAAGTCGCTCGAAGAGCCGCCCACGCGCACTATCTTTTTGCTCAGCGCCGAAGAAGTGCCGCGCGAGCTCGATACCATCGTCTCGAGGTGCGTCGAGGTGAAGCTGCGTGCCTTGAGCGAAGAGGACCTGGCTTCGATCCTGGTGCGAGAGGGCGCCGCGCTCGACACGGCGCGCAGCGCCGCGCAGGCGGCGAACGGCAACCTTCGCCGGGCGCGCGTCTTGGTGCGTGACGTCGACCTCGCCACACGTGTCGCGCGGTGGCGTAGCGTGCCCGAGCGGCTGACGGGCACGCTGGCCACGTCGGCGATCGTCGCCCAAGAGATCACGGCGTCACTCGACGAAGCCATCACCCCTTTGCAAGAACTCCAAGATGAAGAGATGGCTCGACGGGCCAGTGACGCTCGAGAGATGGGCATGCGCGCGGTGGCCAATCGCCGAGACGTCGAGGCGCAGTTCAAGCGCGAACAGCGTCGTTTTCGTCTCGACGAGTTACGGTTTGGCTTTAGCGCGCTGACGAGCGTCTACCGCGATCGTCTCATCGAGAACCTCGACGCCAGCGCCGGCGGCGACGCGCGCAGTGAGTACCGAGTCGGCGCGTCACTTCGCGCCATTGACGCCGTCGCCGAAGCGAATCGCCGTCTCTCGACCAATGTCGATGAGTCGTTGCTGCTCCACGATCTCATGTTCACGTTGATGGAGTTCTGAGCGCTCGAACAACGGGCTTGGCGGTTCGATGGGCTAATCTTTCTCTCTGCGCCTGGGTAGCTCAGTCGGTAGAGCAACGCATTCGTAATGCGTAGGTCAAGGGTTCGAATCCCTTCCCAGGCTCCACCTCACTGGCGCGAATTCACCCGCGCTGAGGCGAGAACGCCATCCATTCGTCATCGTGCTCGACGTCGTGGCGTGCACGGGTGAGAACTACTCTGAGCGCATGCAGACCCGTCGGACTCTGGTCGTGGTGGTCGTGGTTGCAGCGATCGTCGGTGCGTACTTTGGCGGGCGAGCCAGCGTGTCGCCGCCAAGGCCGACGACGTTGACCACGTTTCACCTGGGTCCTACCTTGACGACGACAACGACGAACGTCAAACCGGTCGCGGCGACGTTTGATCCGGTCTCGGTGACGTTCATCTCTTTGGATATCGGCTGGGCACTGGGTACTGCGCCGTGCGCGAAGAGTCGTACGTGCTTGGCGCTGCGTGAGACGACTGACGCGGGCAGCACGTGGACCGCGAAGCCTCTTTCAACAGCGCTTCTCGCTGCCGCCGACCGCGTCGTCAACGGTCGGTTGGCCGCTCAGTACTTCGGTCAATTGAACGTGCGCTTCGCCAACCACCAAGACGGTTGGATCTACGGGTCGCTGCCCGGTCCCACCCCACCCGCGGGTGTCGACTTCATCGAGCCCGTTCAGTACTTGTGGTCGACGCACGACGGGGGTCGCGTCTGGCGTCAGCAGTCGTTCGCTTGGTTGGGTAAATATGGCTCGCTGTTCGACGTTGAAGCGGCCCACGGCACCGTGTACGTGATGGGTGCGAACAAGACGTATCACGTGACGGTGGAGAGTTCGCCGGTCGCAGAAGACAATTGGCATGTGGCCAACGTCGAGCAGTTGGGACTGCCGGCTGGTGGAGCCCAACCGTCGGGCACGATCGTGCTCAACGGATCGAGCGGCTGGTTGGTCGTCGGCAATGATCGTGAAACTTCGGGCGCGGCGCGTCTTTCTGCTGACGGCAAGTGGGTCCCCTGGACGCCGCCGTGCACGTCGGTGGGGAACAGTTTCGCCACCCCCGCGGCCTCTTCTGGCGCAACACTTGTCGCAGTGTGCACGATGGGTGGCTTTGCCCAAGGACTGTCGCCGCAAGCCCCGCCGGGAGCGAAGCTCGGTTCCAGCTGGCTCTACGAATCAGATAATGGCGGGAGTACCTTTGCGGCCGGTCCTGAGTTGCGTCTTCTAAAGAACTTTTACAGCTATGGCGTGCTGGCGTCGCCAGCGCAAGGCGTCATCTTCATCAGCCGACCTCACGGAAAAGGTGAGGAACTGATGGCCAGTTTCGATGAAGGCGTCCGTTGGAAGGTTGTCCACCAAGAAATCGGTCAACTCTTCTATCTCGGTTTCACGAGTGCCACGCAGGGCGTGGGCCTGGTGCAGTCGCCCAGTGGCCTCAGTGGCACCAATACGATGATCATGACCTTTGACGGTGGACATCACTGGGCTCGTGTCACCTTCTGATTATCGCGTCGCTGCACTGTGCGCCGTCTCATTGATCCGCGCGACCATACGTTGCGCGAGAGATTGCGGCGTCCGGCATTCCAGTCAGTGAGGGGCGCCCACCAGCACCGCAATGACGCCGACGAGCCCAGCGCCCACGAGTGCCGACACCACGCCTCGGCGAAACGCAAACAGCCAGAGCGCAGCGGCGCCGAGGACGCCGAATTGCCATAGGTGCAGCAGTTCACGACCAAGGGGAACCGCCGAGCCGGCGATCGCGCCGATGACCGCGGCGCCGGCGCCCAACAGGAAAGCCTGAATCGCGATACTCGATCGCAGTCGATCGAAGTGTGGCGCGCCGACGAGGACGAAGAAGAATGAAGGGGCAAAGGCGACGAGAGCGGCCAGCAGCCCTCCGGTGAGGCCACTCGCCGCATAGCCGACCACGGCCACCGTTTGCACGACCGGTCCCGGCGTAATCTGGCCAAGCGCCACGGCGGATAGAAACTGCGCGCCGCTCATCCAGTGATAGGTCGTGACGACGTCGTGTTGCATCAAGGGAATGATCACGAACCCCCCGCCGTACGAGAGGGCGCCGACCTTAAAGGCCACCCAGGCAACGGCGAGAAGACCGCCCATTGCCATCGGCGCCACCGCGGCCGGGAAGAGCGCGAACGCTCGTCGACTGGCGACGCCGCCGATCGAGATTTCCACGAGTCCACAGAGGATGAGCACGAGCACAAGGTTCGACCCGGCCACGACGGCGCCCGCGACGCCCAGGCAGAAGTAACCGAGCCAACGAACCTGGCGAGACTTCACCTGGCTCGAACGCCGCCAGCTCGGTCCCACGAGTCGAAGAGCGGCGTTGAGCGCGACGGCCGGGACTGCAGCTCCCGCGCCGAGCGCGGCGCCTTTTACCCATAAGGGGGTATGGGCGGCGAAGAAGAGTACGGCGAGGGCCAGGATCATGACGAGTCCGGGAATGATGAAACAGAGTCCGCCCACCATCGCCCCGAGACGTCCTCGCAGTCGCCACGCGCAGTAGATCGCCAGTTGCGTCGACGCTGGACCGGGCAGCAAGTTGGTCGCCGCGATGGCGTCTTCGAACTCGCGCTCGCTGAGCCAACCGCGCTCTTGCACGCACAACTGGCGTAGGAGCGCAATATGCGTCGGCGGCCCGCCGAATCCGATGAGGCCGAGGCGTCCCCACTCTCGCACGATCGTCGAGAGTGGCACATGTGCCAAAGGTCGTTCAGTCATGATCTGGTCGGTACTGCTACGACGGTACTCGCGGCGAGCGACGCGGGCGATGGTGCTCGCCCGCGACGCTCGCCAGGAGTTGGTGACCCCTAACTAGATCTTTCGAGAGTCCGGGTCCCTAGTTGTTCAAGGAGTAGATGACCTGCACCTGCACGCTGATGGTCTGCGAACCCCCTTGGATCGGCACCGAGGACTTGAGGGCGTTCATGGCGTAGGCCGCTGGGTACACGATGCCGGTGGTCCCGGAGTTCTCCTGGTCGACGACCTTCACGATCGAACCCACCGTGGTGCCGGCGCCCTTGGCGATCTGCGCGGCTTCGGTGTGGGCGTTCTTGATCGCGCGCGCCCGCGCGGCGGCGAGCAACTTGGATTGGTTCGAGATGGAAAAGGTGACGCCGTTGAGTTGAATGCCGTTACCGACGGCCTGCGCCGCGGCGTCTAAGGCGGCGCCCGCCTTTTTGATGTTGTGCGTGGTGACGTTGAGTTGGTCGTCCGCGGTGAAGCCGATGACCTGATTAGCCGAATTGGTGTTCGTGTAGATATTGAGACCGGACGTTTGTAGATTCTTCCTTACGATTCCGTTATTCAAGAGTGACGTCTCAAGTCTTCCCATCGAGAGATTGTTCGCTTGCAGAGCGCCCGTCGCGGTCGAGGCGGTGGTCTGGACGCCAATCACGAAGCTCATAGTGTTCGGCGTTCCGGTCACGGTGCCCGATCCGGTGACGGTAATGGTCGCCGCCGATGACGGATGGGAGTGGCCGAGGGACTCCCCGGTGAAGGCGATGGCGGCGATCACGATCGCGAACAGGGCAAGGAAGACGAATCGGGAACTGAAGTGACGCTGGCCCGAGTAGGGACCGCGTCGAATGTGGTCGTGGTCGTGCTCTTGGATGGGACGGTCTTCTGTTGAGTCGCTCTGGTCACTCACGGGGTCTCCTTAATGTTGAACTGCCTGCATCATTTGGTGCGGTACTGCGGGCTCAACTCGCTTCACGGGCTGAGTACGAAGTTTCAGCGCGTGACTTAAATGCTCACGTCACTCCTCGTTCTTACCCTTACCTAGTACCTGTCGCCAGTGAAGAAGAACTTTCAGGCGAATACGAGAATTTCATTGCGACCAGGTGACCGAGCGAGCGCCCGACGGTGACGGCGACACCCGGTTGGGCTATCGCACGAGAGAGTGAACGATCGAGGTGAAGTCGTCCGAGCGCTCTTCCCAGTTGCGGTACACATCAAAACTCGGTGCCGCCGGCGAAAGCAAGACGACGCCGCCGGTGTCGAGTGAAGCTCGGGCCAGTTGGACGGCTTCTCTCATCGTGGCGGCCCCTCGAGAGAGATCCGCACGATGCCGTCGCAGCGCCGCGTCGAGACGTTGTCCGGCTTCGCCCATCGTGATGACGGTCGTGGGCTGACGTCGAGCGGCCAGAACGCTAGCCAGTTCCTCGTAGTCGACGCCACGGTCATATCCGCCGGCGATCAAGGCGACGGGTTCGTCCTCAAAGACTTCCAGCGCCGCCATGGTCGGCAACACCGACGTCGCGAGACCGTCGTCGACGTAACGAAGAGTCACCCCACCAACCTCTTCGCTCGCGACGAGAGTCAAGCGGCCACGCAGCGGCTCGAAGGTGAAGGCTTCTCCTTCCACGGCTGTACGCACGTCGTGCACCGGCGTGTCAGTCAAGGCTTCGACGACGGCGAGCGCCAGGGCCACGTTCGAATTATTGTGCGCGCCGATAAGTCCCAACGCCGCCGCGAGATGACTCGTGTCACGGGCGACGAAGCGCAACTCGCCGCCAAGTTGATCATCGATTTGGTGAAAGGTGGGGGTGTCGGGTACCAACGTGCGATGATCGCCCTCGGCGCGGGTCAAGGACAACTTGTCGTCGTGGTACTGCGTGATCGATCCGTGCCAGTCAAGGTGGTCGGCGCCAAGTGACGTCACGACGACGATCCCTGGCGCCACGTCGAGATCGACGCATTGAAAGCTCGATACCTCCAGGACGAGCCAGCCCTGCGACGTGTCGATCGAAGGATCGTACGGCGGCTGTCCGATGTTGCCTAGACGCAAGGCCTCTTGTCCCAGGCAGTGCAAGAAGAAGGCGACGAGTGCCGTGGTGGTCGATTTACCCTTCGTGCCGGTGAGCGCGACGACGCGCGCGCGGTCGGTCTCGTGCAACCAGAGGTTGAGCGCGGAAGTGACGGCAACGCCGTGAAGATCAAGGTCGACCACGTCAGCCCGTCGCCGAGGAATGCCGGGACTCTTTAAGACGACGTCGCATCGAAGGAGCGCGTCCAGTCCGCCCTCGCTCGAGAGCAAGACGCCCGGTCCGCGCTCGGGGTAGTCGTCGACGAGCACCAATTCGGCGACGTCGCGCAGGCGCGCGGCGGCGGCGCGACCTTCGACGCCGTAGCCAAAGATACCCACACGCTTGCCGGCGAGATCAGCGAAGCCAGTGGGCCGGAACATGGCTTCGTCCTTGCGATTCGAGCAACTCTTCGAAGGTTCGATCGGGGCTGACCTCTTCGGCGAGAGCCGTCAGTAGTTTGACGTCGGCCCATTCGCTCAGTTGACTGACCTTTACGAGGGCGACGGCGCTCTCGTTGGGATCGCCGACGCACTCAAAGGGCTTGAAATCGACACCGGCGCCCACGAGCACGCGAAGTTGCGCCTCGCGCGCGGGATCGCTCAACGGTTCGTGTCCAAAGATCTCGCGCAGCGTCGCTCGAGGGAGAAAGGGCGCGAGCATCAAGTTGGTGAAGAGGCACTTGTCACAGACGCCGCACCAAGTGTCCAGACGCTGTTCGAGTACTTGGCTGAAAGCTCGATTGCACCTGCGAAAGACGTGGTGATAGTTGGTCAGTCGACTAAAGGCCCGGGCGACCCAGATCTCACTTCGGTCGCGCAAGAAACTGGCGACGACCAACTCAGGTCCCACCCGTTCGCTCAGCGCTCCCGCGAGCAACTGCTCGGCGTCCCAGGACTTACTCCACTGGTGATTCACGTCGACGTCGCGCCAACGAAGATTCGCCAGTGAAGCGGAGTGTTCATTGCTCATCGCGACCCCACCGCGACCCGAGGCGAGCGCGCCCACCGTGGCGAGAAGCGTCACCATCGCGGTGACCGGCACGTGGCCATTGAACAGTGCGCCGTCACGGACCAGAATCTGTTCGTCGAGTATGCGCGTCGCGCGCACGAGACCGAGACCAGTCGTCGCGGCGGTCGCTTCGAGTGGCGCGAATCGGCCGCTCGCGGGACTCACGACAAAAAGGGTCCGCTCGAGATGGGCAGCGAGTTCTGACGTCGTCACGACTGAGTCGACGCCGCCGCCAAAGGGAATCAGCACGCGTTCGGGGTCGATCTCGGGAGCGTTCGTGGTGATCGCCCGGCCCCCGGTAATGACGACGTCGTCGAGTGAGAGTTCGTTGCGGTAGGCGAACTCCGCGAGTCCCTCGCGCAGGGCCGCTTCGAGTAAGGCTCGACCTTTGACACCGAGCGGTGTCGAACCCACGTCAACGCGTCGTGCGGCCCCGGCCTTGTAGTAGGAGAGACCCGCCAAGAGGTACCACAGCTGCGCGACAGCCGTTACCGCGGGCGTGTCGAGTGAGGCGACACCGTCAAAGGCGACCGATTCCACGAACGATTGGCCGTCGAGTTCAAAGGTGCCCCGCAAGGTCGTCTCGGTGACCTCCAGGTCGACGTAGCGGAAGAGTTCGGCGCGTTGTTTCGT
>PLBM01000086.1 GCA_003134515.1 Acidimicrobiaceae bacterium
ATGCAGCCGAGCCAGCGATTGAGCCCCATCCGTCCGACGCACTCCTGGTTGCAGGACAGACAGGTCCGGATCGATGACGCCTCGCCGGCGCGGGCCTTGGCGGCGAAGTCGGGGTCGGCGATCTGCCCGCGCACGATCCCGATGAGGTCACAGGTCCCCGCGGCCAGCGCCCGGTCGGCCTGCAGTGGATCCTTGAAGCGCCCTACCCCGATGACGGGCAGGTCGACCGCCTCACGCAGGGCTGCCGGGATGTAGGACGCGTAGCCGGCGGGCACGTGCATGCTCGCCTCGATCATGAACAGCGTCGCGGTTGCGACGCCGATCGAAGTGTTGATGTAGTCGACCTTGCCNNCGCGCACGACGTCGACGATCTCGAGCAGGATGCGCGCGCGGCCCGCCAGCGACCCGCCGTATTCGTCCGTCCGCTCGTTCGTCGCCGGCGAGAGGAACCCCCGGACGATGGAGGAGTGTGAGCATTGCAGCTCTACGCCGTCGAACCCACCCTGGGCACAGTGGTCGGCGACCAGTCCGTACCCGGCCACGATCTCGCGGATCTCGTGGTGGTCGACGGCCTTGGGCACCTCGCGGAACAAGGGGTCGGGCACGGGGCTCGGCGCCCAGACCGGCAGCCGGGAGAACATACTCGAGGCCTGGCCGCCGTTGTGGTTGAGCTGAGCCAGGATCGGCACGTCGTGGGCGTGCACGGCGTCGGTGATCCGCCGGTACCCAGGGATCACCGCCGCGTTGAAGCCATGGATCAGCTTCTCGTACGGCCAGTCCGTGGGGTGAGTCGAATGCTCCTCGGTGATGATCATCCCGGCCCCACCCTTGGCCCGCGCCACGTAATAGGCCACGTGCTGCTCGCTGGGCAGACCACCGATGGCGTAGTTGGTCAGATGGGCGGAGAACACCACCCGGTTGCGCACCGTGATCGGCCCGATCTGCAACGGGGAGAACAGGTATCGGTACTTGCTCGCCGCGCTCATCGGACAGCCTCGAGCCGGAGGCGCGTGCGCGATCGTGACGTGGCGACGCGTGACAGGACGGTAAGCGCCGCGCGTCGACCCTCCAGGATGGCCTCGTGCACGGTCCGCGGGGCGACGCAGTCACCGGCCCGCACCAGCTCGTTCCGCAGGGAGGCGTCGGCGTCGACCAGCGCGTCATACAGCTGCCCCTCGGCTAGGCGGTGTCCCGCGTCGACGACGAGATCGGTTGGGATCACACGTTGTTCGCAAGTCCAGCGTTGTTCGATGACCGCTCCGTCGACGGTGACCTCGCGCAGCACGCTGGACAGGACGCGGACCACCCCGGCCCGTTGGAGCCGGGCGTTCGCGTCGGCGAGGTCACCCGAGAGGGAGAGGCCGGTCCCGACGATCTGGTCCTGGGTCACGATGCTCACCTGGTGGCCGTGCCGCGCCAGGAGCTCGACGACTGCGACACCGACCGGTCCGCCCACCGGGTCGTCCACCAGCACTCGCGAGCCGGGGCCCACCACCTCCGACAGGGTGCCCCGTGAGGCGGCATGGAGCAGATCGGTTGCCGTGACCACGTTGGCGCCGTCTTGAATCTTGTAGCGGGGTGTGGACGGGCGCGACCCGGTTGCCAGCACGACGGACTGCCCGGTCGACAGCGCTGCCCGGATGTCGTCCGGGCTGAGCCGCGACCCCAGGACCACGCTCACGCCAAGGCGGTTGCACTCCGACACGAGCCAGTCACTGAGGTCGCCAAAGGTCTGCCGCCCGGCGGCGACCACGGGCAGCATGCCTCCTGCCCGGTCGGCGGCGTCGACGGCCCGCACCGAAGCGCCGCGAGCTGCCAGGACCCGCGCGCACTCCAGCCCGGCCGGTCCGGCGCCGACGACGAGCACCCGGTGACCCTGCGCCTCGTGGCTGGTGGTGCCTTCGACGTCGACGTCCACGTCCACGATCTCGTGACCCGAGCGCGGGTCGCCGATACAGGTCACCACGGGGTTGCGGTTGTCGCGCACCCGGCACGTCTGGTTACACCGCACGCACGGGCGCACGGTGACCGCGGTACCGGCGCTCACCTTCGCCACCAGGTCGGCGTCGGCGATCAGCGCCCTGGTCATCTCGACCAGGTCTGCGACACCGTCGTCGAGCGCCGACTGCGCCATATCCGGGTCCACCACGCCGCCCTGCAGCACCACGGGCAGCGCGCCGTCGAGCGCGACGCTGATCTGCCGGCACAGCTCGATGGTGTGACCGGCCGGTGCGTGCGCGTCCGGACGATATGCACTGGCAGTGAACGGGCCGCCCTGCACCACCACCAGCAGGTCGAGCAGCGGCGCCAACACGCGCACCTGCTCCAGAGCCATCTCCGGCGTCACCCCCGCCCACGGCGCCAGCTCGTCACACGACAGACGAAGTGACAGGACGACGTCACGGCCGATCTCGTCGCGGACCGCGGACAAGATCTCGCGGGTCAGCATCAGGCGGTCCTGGCCGTAGCTGTCCTCACGCAGGTTGGTTAGCCCCGAATGGAACTGCCGCAGCAGCGCACCGACACCCGCATCGATCTCGACGCCAGCGAGACCCGAGTCGACGGCCAGCCTTGCCGCCCGGACGAACCCGGCCACGAGGAGGTCGATGTCGTGCGGCTCCATGGCGACGGGCATCTCCCGGCTGGCTGCGTCGGCGACGCGCGAGGGTGCCCACAATGCCTGCTGGGAGAAGGCGGTCGACCCCTGCGCACCGGTGTGGCCCAGACCAGCCAGGACGAGGGTGCCCTGGTCCTTGCAGGCCACTGCGACCGCGGCCCAACCGGGGGGACAGTCCTGGGCGAGCGGCGCGCGTTCATACGGCCAGTCTGTGTCGTGGACTGACGCCGTCTCGGTGACCAGCACGCCCGTGCCGCCAGCCGAGCGGCGCGCGTAGTACGCCACGTGCCGCTCGCTGATCGCGCGTCCCTGACCGAGGTTGGTCTCGTGTGGGCCGAACAGCACCCGCGACGGTGCACGGCGACCCGCAAGGACAACGTGATCGGTGAGCGCCGTGCCCGCCATACCCGTTCAGGTCCTCGAGGACAGCTGCAGGCCGACGAGTGGGCTCTCGTCACAACCGCGGTCCGGGCGGTGCCCGATCGTCACCGGCACCGGTCCACCCGCGGCTCGGGGCTTGGATGCCTGGCCGCGCACCGGGCCACCATGGGAGTGGTCGCCATCGGGCTTCGGCAAGGTCAGGACGTCGCGGCCGCGGAGGGCCTGCTCGCCGTAACCGACGATGCATTCGGGGTCCGGCCCGTCGAGCGGCAGCCCGGTGAAGAACTTGGCCGCCATGCACCCCCCGCGACACGCGTCGTACGCGCCGCACGACGCGCACGCCCCCGCGTTACCCGGTTCACGTAACGTTCGAAAAAGTTCACTCTCCGTCCACACGGCGCCAAAACCGCCATCGCGGACATTGCCAGCGAGAAACTCGTCGTGGATGACGAACGGACAGGCGTACACGTCGCCCACCGGATCAATCAGACAGACCACGCGTCCCGCGCCACAGAGGTTGAGTCCCTCGAGTGGCCGGCCGAGCGCCGAGAGATGAAAGAACGAGTCACCGGTCAAAACGTTCGGTCGATTTAGCAGCCAATGGTAGAGCCGCCGATTCTGCTCGAGGCTCGGGTGCAGCTCGTTCCACACCGCGACTCCACGACCTGAAGGACGAAGGCGCGTCAGACGCAATTCGGCGCCATAAGACTTCGCCAGCGCTTCGAAGTCGCTGAGTTGTTCGACGCTCTCTCGGGTCATGACAACCGAGATCTTGAATTGGCCGAAGCCCGCGTCGCGCAGATTGTCCATGGCGCGTCGGGCACTGTCATAGCTTCCTTCGCCGCGAATTCGATCACTGGTCGCGGCGTCGACGCCGTCAATCGAGATCTGAATGTCGAGATAGTCAATGGCCGCCAGGCGCCGGGCAGCGGCTTGGTCGATGCGCGTACCGTTGGTCGAGAATTTGACACCCACATGCCGGCTCACCGCGTGCTCGATCAATTCAAAGAAGTCCCTTCGGATCATCGGCTCGCCTCCGCCAATATTGACGTAG
Organism: Acidimicrobiaceae bacterium; assembly: GCA_003134515.1. Taxonomy (GTDB): domain Bacteria; phylum Actinomycetota; class Acidimicrobiia; order Acidimicrobiales; family RAAP-2; genus RAAP-2. The sequence goes on from PLBM01000086.1 coordinate 4,053, forward strand.
AAGATCTGCATCGCCGCGATTTCGTCGATCAGACCCTTCGCTTCAGTTGTCGTAAGTTCTCGTGGATCGCGCCGCCCCGACGACGACAGGCAGTGCGTACAGGCCAGGTTGCAAGCGTAAGTGAGTTCCCACGTGAGACAGATCGGCGCGGCAAGTCCGCGCTCGAAGCGTTGCCGTAACGAAGAATCAGCGCCCACTGAGTAACCCCGATCGGTACAACGATGCCAGCGCCGCCGTGTATCGAGTGCGTTGGTCCGGCGCGAACAGGGTATCTATCGCTTCCTTGGCGCTGGCGAAATCGCCGAGTCGCCGGACGAGGTCCACCAGTTCGCGCGATTTCAAAAAAACGAGTCGGCGCGTGTCGTGGTGATACGCCAGGGCCCCGAATGTCTCGTCGCGAAGCGAGACCTGAGAGTTGAGTCGCCAGTGCTGCGACGCGTCAAAGGCGTCGACGCTCGTCAGTGACACGGCCTAATAGACCCCGCAGAGCCCGTCAATGGAGACTTCCTCTACGAGCAACTCTTCACTCACTTCCAATTCGTCGGTCTCTTCAACGACGGTCAACGTCTCAGGCGTCACGGTTCCTCCTCGAACGAATCCATTCTGCCTTCTCGTACCTCCGCCGAGCGGTCAATCATGGAAGACTCCCAGCGTGAGTTCCGACTTGCCGCTCGCCATGACGCCCGTCGATTCCCCCATTCCCCAGGGCACCGAGGTCACCCTGGATGAACACGCCACGTTTCTCGATCGAGACCTCGTGAGTGGAGGAAGTCCGTGGCGACTGTTGCGACTCACCGGCGCGTCACGAGCGGTGGCGGGACGCTGGCAAGGCGGTGGCGTGGTGCGGGCCGGCGAAGAGCGCTTCGCTCGCACCTTGGTCCAGCAGGGCCTCCTCCACCCCCACTTTGCGGGCACATTTAACAGTGGGGAGATTGACGTCATCGTGCCAGTCTTCGATAACGTCGCATCACTTCGCGTGCTCTTGGGCCAATTGACGGGGTTTCACGTCACCGTCGTGGATGACGATTCTTTGAACGCCTTCGACGTCGCCACCTGCGCGGACGAGTTTGGCGCGACACTCCTTCGACTCGATCGAAACCAGGGGCCCGCGCACGCCAGAAACGTCGCGGGAGTGGCCTCTACTCGAGAGTTTCTCTGGTTCGTGGACGACGACGTGTCGATGAGCAGCGCCAACGACGTCGCACAACGGCTCCACGTGGCCTTCGCCGATCCCCTGCTCGCGGTAATGGCGCCGCGCGTGTGCGGACCGGAGGGTTCCTCCATTCGAGACCGGTTCGAGCAGCGCTTCAGTCCCCTGGACATGGGTGAGCGCGGCGGCTTGGTGGTGCCCGGTGGACCCATCGGTTTCGTACCGAGCGCGTGTCTCATGGTGCGCCGCGAAGCCTTTGGCGAGGGCTTTGACGAGACGTTGCGCGTGGGTGAAGACGTCGACTTCGTATGGCGACTCGTCGACCGGGGCTGGCTCGTACGTTATGACGCCGACGTCGTCGTAAAGCATCGGGCCCGCGCCACGTGGCGAGCCTGGTGGCTCCAGCGAAAGGGCTACGGCGCCTCGAGCGCAGATTTGGCCCAACGCCACGGCAAACGACTTGCGCCCCTTCGCGCCGACCCCTGGACGTTGCTGGCATGGCTGTCGGTTCTCGCGGGGCAGCCCGCGTGGGGAGCTCGAATCGTTCGCTCCGCACGTAATCACGCGCGAGATCGTTTCTTCGCCTCCGCCGATGACCCGAACCGCGTTTCGAACGAAGTCGTCGTGCGCAACGTGGTGCGTGCCGGCGGTCCGCTCGCTCGCGGTCTCGTTCGCACGTTTGGCGTCGTGTTTTTGATCGCGGCATTACATCCGCGATTACGCACGCGAGCATTGAGCGTCATGGCATTCGGAACGGCGTGGCGTTGGCGCCATCACCGCTTCCACGTGACCGACCTCCCTCTAGCTATCGCTGACGACCTCGCCTACGGCGTCGGCGTGTTGGAAGGCGCGTGGGCCACCAAATCACTTCGCGCCTTGACCCCCGCCGTTACCAAATCTTCCATGGGAGTTCGAGAGGCCCTCGGCATCACATCGTCGGGACATCGACGTGATTAAAGCCGTCATGTATTTTGTGAGCCAACCGAGGATCGCCGCCACTTGGTGGGCTCAAGCCATGAACACGGTCGCCCGGCACGAAGGCCAGTACTCCTTCGTTGAAGTTGGCGACCTTGAAATTGGCTTTCATCCCAATGACGACGGGCGCAATCCCCAGGGCTCTTCCACCGTCGCGTATTTGAGCACCGACAACTTTGAGGAGTACCGGACTCACTTTCTCCAACTCGGTTGCACAGTGCACCGCGGACCGCTCGAAGTATCGGCCACGCGAAAGATTGCTCAATTGGTCGATCCCTTTGGCAACGTCTTTGGAATTGATGGCCACTAAACCAAGGAACAAATGTACTCCGGTCCCTCCGGGTCCACCAACCCTTAGAAGCGAATGACGCCTCGAAGGTTCTTGCCGGACTCGAGGTCGTCGTAGCCCTGCTGCACCTCGTCGAGCGAGTACTCCTGGGTGATGAGATCGTCGATGTGCAGTTTGCCCTCGTGGTGCATGCGCAGCAGTCGCGGAACCTGTACGCGGGGGCTCTCCGAGCCAAAGACCGTGCCACGCAACTCTTGGTTGTACATCGACAGCCCGAAGACGTTCAGCTCCACTGTCTGTTGGCTGTAGGGCGCGATCGAAGTGGCAACGATGACGCCACCCTTGGCGGTGATCGAACGGGCCTGTTCGATCAACTCACCGGTCAGTACTCCGACGGTGATGATCACCACGTCACAGTTCTTGCCCATCGTGAGTTCGGGCAGAATCGTAAATGCCGCGTCCAAGGTGGTGGCACCACCATGCGTGGCACCAATCTTGAGCGCCCGATCGACTTTGGACTGGTTCGTGTCAATCGCCACGACCGCACGAGCGCCCGCGTGGACCGCTCCTTGTATGGCGCCCGAGCCCACGCCCCCACAGCCAATGACCGCGACGGTGTCGCCGGGCTTCGTGCCACCGCGATTGACGGCCGAGCCAAAGCCGGTGGCGATGCCACACGAGATGAGCGCCGCCGCGCGCAGGTCGTACCACGGATCGATGCGAATGAGCGAGGCCTCGTGCACCACGATGTACTCAGAGAATGTACCGAGCTGGCACATGCGGTTGAGGTTCTCGTCGCCCAGATGGTGGCGCCACGTGCCATCAGAGATCATCGGACCCACCAACGTGTGGGCACCCAGATCACAGATGTACTGACGACCGGAGGCGCAGTAACTACAGCGCCCGCACGAAGGGATAAACGACACCGCGACATGGTCACCGACCTTGAGCGAGGTTACGTCCGGGCCGACCGACTCAACAACGCCCGCTCCCTCGTGTCCGCCGATAAATGGGTAGATGGAGCTTCGTCCCGAGAGCATTTCCAAAACTGCGCCGTCGGGCACCATGTCGCCCGTTCGCACGTGTTCGTCCGAGTGACACAGCCCCGCGAAGGCCATCTTGACCTTGACCTCACTCGCGTGTGGCTCATCGATTTCAATCGTCTCGGTGTGCCACTTACCGTGAAGCTCGCTGACAATTGCGGCCTTGACCTGCATACATTCTCCCCGGGGCTTGAGACGACGTTTCGCCGCCGTTCGTACTTTAATTACATCTGATCGGGCGCGTCGATTCCCAACAGGCCCAGCCCGAGACGCAGGGTCCTCGCCGTTAAATCGCACAGTGCCAGACGTTCGTCGCGCAACGCCCCCTCAGCCGAGAGCACCGGACAGGCGTCGTAAAAGGAGGTAAAGCGCTGGGCGAGATCGAACAGGTACGTACAGAGCCGGTGAGGCTGAAGACTCGAGAGCGACGACGAAAGGGCGGGGGGCAGACCAAGCAGGCCCAGCGCCAGCTCTCGTGACGCGCTCTCCGCCAGCTCGAAATGCACGTCTCGGGGCTGCCAGGGCTCGCCCAGTCGTCGAAAGATCGAACTCACCCGCGCGTGCGCGTATTGCAGGTAAGGCCCGGTGTCGCCTTCGAAGGCGACCATCCGCTCGAGATCAAAGACGTAGTCGTGTTGTCGCTCACTCGAAAGGTCGGCGTACTTAATCGCCGCCAGCGCGATCTGCGTTGCGAGGTGAAGCCGGGCGTCGCCGTCCAAATCACTGCCGCGCTCCTCGAGGATCACGTACGCGCGCTCAATCGCCTCGTCGAGCAGATCCACCAGCTTGACCGTTTCTCCACTGCGCGACTTCAACATCTTGTGGTCGGGACCAAGGACGTTTCCAAAGATCACCTGCTCACATCGCACCTCATCGGGCAGCCAACCGGCGAGGCGCGCCACCGCGAAGACCATCTCTAAGTGTTGAGCCTGGGGCGCCCCCACGACGTACAACAACTCGTCGCCGTGCAATACGCTCACCCGTTCGCGCAACGCTGCGAGGTCGGTGGCGGCGTAGCCAAAGCCCTCGTCACGCTTGCGCACAATGAGTGGGAGCGGCTCGCCTTCACGGTTCTGAAAGCCGGGGGGAAAGACACACTGGGCACCCTCACTCTCGACCAGGAGTCCCGCGGAGGCCAAGTCGTCGATTACGCCCTCGAGCAACTCGTTGTAGTGCGACTCACCCACGACGTCACCCGGTACGAGCGTGACATCGATCTTGGCGTAGACCTCGCCGAAGTACGAGATTGACTCATCGACCAGAACTCGCCACAGTCGAAGGGTCTCGGGGTCGCCACTTTGCAGCGCCACCACGCGCGAGCGGCTGCGGTCCTTGAACGCGTCGTCGGCGTCGAATTTAACGCGCGCTTCTTTGTAGAACGTGTTGAGATCACCCATGGAGAAGGTCGCGATCGCCAGTTCTTCGCCGAGGTCGAGGAGATGTTCAATCAACATCCCAAAGGGGGTGCCCCAATCGCCGACGTGGTTTCGTGCGATGACGGTATGACCTGCAAAGCGATACATCCGGGCCAGGGCGTCACCGATCACCGTTGAGCGAAGGTGACCGACGTGCATCTCCTTGGCCACGTTGGGTGACGAGTAGTCGAGGATGACTCGAAGGGGATGGTTCACTTCTACAAAGCCCAACCGGGCGTCAAGCGAGATCGCGCCGAGCTGGTGGTTTAAGAACTCTGGGAGCAGTGTGAGGTTCAAAAACCCCGGTCCGGCGATCTCCACCGTGGCGACGTCCGCAAGGTGACCTCCGCCCACGATTTCTTGGGCGACCTGACGGGGCGCTCGACCGAGCCGTTTCGCCAGAGCCATCACACCATTCGCCTGGTAGTCCGATCGATCCGACAAACGAAGTGCGGGGTCGGCGCCCGGCGCCACGGCGTCAAAGGCCTCCTGGAGCCGTTCTCGCAAGGATTCGTACGTCGAACTCATGCTCCGTAGTCTCGCACTTGAACCAAAGCCGTGGCGTAAATCACCGGAAGCATCGTCGAGAAAACACGGCAGAATGGTGGCATGACCTTTTCGATGAACTCCTTTGATGCCAAGAGCACCCTCGACCTCGAAGGTCGCTCGCTCACCTACTTCTCTCTTCAAGCCGAAGGGCTTCGGGCCTTTGGCGTCGAACGGCTGCCCTATTCGATCAAGGTGATGCTGGAGAACCTGTTACGTCACGAAGACGGCGTGAAGGTCACAGCGAGCGACATCGAAGCCCTCGCCCGGTGGTCCGACGCCCCCCAACTCCACGGCGAGGGGGCGGGCGAGGACGCGCGCGAGATCGCCTTCACACCGGCGCGGGTATTGATGCAGGACCTCACCGGGGTACCGGCCGTGGTGGACCTCGCGGCCATGCGCGACGCCATCATCGCGCTGGGCAGCGACGCGAAGAAGATCAACCCGCTCGTGCCAGTCGAACTCGTGATCGACCACTCGGTCATTGTCGAGCGCACCGGCACCGCGGCCAGTTTCGACGAGAACGTCGCGATCGAGTACGAGCGAAACATCGAGCGCTACACCTTTCTCAAGTGGGCCCAGGACTCGTTTGAGCACTTTCGCGTCGTGCCCCCCGGCATGGGCATCTGTCACCAGATCAACCTCGAACATCTCGCCAAGGTCGTCTTCGAGCGTGACGGCGTGGCGTACTTCGACACCCTCGCCGGCACCGACTCACACACGACAATGATCAACGGGCTCGGGGTGCTCGGTTGGGGTGTGGGCGGCATTGAAGCCGAGGCCGGCATGCTCGGTCAGCCTTCGTCGATGTTGATCCCCCCGGTCGTTGGTCTGCGCCTGGTGGGCGCGACGCGCGAAGGCGTCACCGCCACCGACGTCGTGCTCACGATTACCCAACTGCTTCGCCGCCACGGCGTCGTGGGCAAGTTCGTCGANNCCCGAGTACGGCGCGACGTGCACCGTCTTTCCCATCGACCAGGTGACCTTGAACTACCTCGCCTTTACGGGCCGTCCCGCGTCGCAGGTGGATCTGGTCGAGGCCTACGCCAAAGCCCAGGGCGTTTGGCACCACGAGAACGCCGCGGAGCCGGTCTACTCCGAGTACGCCGAACTGGACCTGACGACCGTCGAGCCCAGTCTCGCGGGACCGAAGCGCCCCCAGGACCGGGTCTCGCTCTCCGAAGCTCGCGGCGCATTTCGCGATGCACTCGGACGTGAACCCATTGAGGTCCACGGTGTCGACGCGGCCGAGCATCTGCGTGACGGCGCCATCACGGTTGCGGCGATCACGTCGTGCACGAACACGTCCAATCCCTCGGTGCTCGTCGCCGCCGGACTGGTCGCGAGGAAGGCCGTGGAGCGCGGGCTCACGGTGAAGCCCTGGGTCAAAACGTCGCTCGCGCCGGGCAGTCGCGTCGTGATGGACTACCTCGAGCGCGCCGGGCTCGTCGATCCCCTCGACCAGTTGGGCTTCTACTTGGCCGGCTACGGCTGCACGACCTGCATTGGCAACTCGGGTCCCCTGCTCGCTGGCGTCTCGGAGGCCGTGAACGAACACGACCTTTCGGTAGTTTCGGTCTTGTCGGGCAACCGTAATTTCGAAGGTCGAATCCACCCCGACGTCAAGCAGAACTTTCTCGCGAGCCCTCCCCTCGTCGTCGCCTACGCACTCGCTGGCACGATCGACATCGACTTGAGCAAAGAGCCGCTGGGCAACGATGCCAGTGGCGCGCCGGTCTATCTCGCCGACCTCTGGCCGAGCGACGCCGACGTCGCCGACGCGGTGCGCGCCTCGATCACCCCCGAGATGTTCAAGACCCGTTACGCCAATATCTTTGCGGGCGAGGATCGCTGGCGAGCGGTGCCCACGACCCACGAAGTCACCTACCACTGGGACCCGGCGTCGACCTACGTCAAGCTACCCCCCTACTTTGACGGACTGACCATGGAGCCGGGCACTGTTGAGGATGTCCATGGCGCGCGCGTCCTCGCGAAACTCGGCGACTCGGTAACGACCGATCACATCTCGCCCGCGGGCAACATTGGCCTGGACGGACCGGCCGGGCGTTACCTGCTCGAGCGTGGCGTGCAGCGAAAGGACTTCAACAGCTACGGCACGCGCCGGGGTAACGACGAGGTGATGGCGCGTGGCACCTTTGCCAACGTGCGACTGCGCAACGAAATGGCCCCGGGCACCGAGGGCGGCGTCACCATCAAGTGGCCCGAGGGCGCGCCGATGTCGATCTTTGACGCGGCCGTGGCCTACGGCAATGAGGGCACGCCGTTGATCGTGCTCGGCGGCAAAGAGTACGGCAGCGGTTCGAGTCGCGACTGGGCCGCCAAGGGCCCGAAGCTCCTCGGGGTGCGCGCGGTGCTGGTCGAGAGCTTCGAGCGCATCCACCGGTCCAACCTCGTAGGTATGGGGGTCTTGCCGCTGCAGTTCCTGCCCGGTGAGACCGCTGAGTCCCACGCACTCGACGGCACCGAGGTGTACTCCATCACCGGACTAGGGGCCCTCAACCACGGCGAGACCGTGGCACGGGTCAACGTCACCGCGACACGCCAGAACGGCGAGGTCGAGCACTTTGGCGTGAGGCTACGAATCGACACCACCACCGAAGCCGAGTACTTTCGCCACGGCGGCGTGCTCAACTACGTGCTGCGCCAACTCGCCTCAAACTAACTCGACGCCGATCCGCTCGCCAGCCCGGCGTTCACCGCGGTGTTCACACTGTCATGGAACTTCACGTCGCGAAGGACCTTGTCGAAGGACGCGTGGAAACTGTGTCGCACGTGCTCGTTCGCTCGAGCCAACACGATCGAGACGCCGTCTTTCTTGAGATCGCCGACCACCTGACCCAGAATCGTCATGCCCGTGAAGTCGACGTCCGAAATCGCCACCGCGTCAATGACGAGATGTTTCGTGTCGGGATACTTCACCATCAGTTGGTGCAGTTCACGGCGAAAGACGCCGGCGTTGGCGAAGAAGATGTCGTTATCAAAGAGCACGACCAGCGTATGGTCGACGCTCTCTACGCCCTTTTGGCTGAGGGGTTCCCAACTCGTTGTGCCGGCTCGCCGACCCAGCACGACCATTTGGGGTCGAGCCGCTCGCCAGGTCTGGTCAAGTATCGCCAATCCGACCGCGATGGCGAGCCCCTGTTCGACGCCCACCAAGATGACGCCAAGCATCGAAATGAGGGCGAGGAGAAATTCCAAGCGACGGGATCGCCAAATTAGAGTCAGTTGCTTGACCTTGATGAGCCGAGCGGCGATGAAGAACAAGACACCCGCCAACGCCGCCAATGGGATGGTGTGCGCGTAGTGGCCGAGCGGTGAGAACGCGAGGGCCAAGAGCGCCGCGGTCAGTCCCACCAATTTGGTTCGCCCCCCCGCGAGCCGCGCGACGGTCGTGCGTGCCGGTGACGCGTTCACCGGAAACGCGCCCACCAAGCCGGCCGCCACGTTAGCTAAGCCCACGCCCACGAAGTCACGACTGATGTTCGCGTCGACGCCCAGGTCGTCAGCGGTGGTGCGCGACGTCGCCGCCGTTTGACTGAGTATCACGATGACCAAGGTCAACGCCGTCGTGGCCACGACCCCCCACTGGCTCGCCGCGAGCCAGTGCAGGCGCCACGAGGGAAGTCCGACGCTCACCGCGCCCAGTTCTTTCACCCCGTGATGCTCGAGTGAGAGCGTCACCGTCAATGCCGTCGCCACCGCGATGGCGCCCAGCGCCCAGGGCAGTCGCGCGTTGATCTTCTCGCCCACGAGCAAGACCGCCAAGGTGCCCAGGGCGAGCGCCACCGACCAACCACTGACGTGACCCACGTTCTGCCAAAGAGAGTGGAGGCGTGGCAACATGCCGCCGCCGCTCGTGGTGACCCCGAGGGCGCTCGGCAGTTGGTGCACGATGATGATGACCCCGATGCCACTCAGAAATCCCGTCACGATGGGCAGCGAGAGAAAGTCGGCAATCCAGCCCAGTTTCAACAGACCGACCGCCAGCACGATCAGACCCGTCACCACGGCCGTCATCGCGACCAACTCGAGGTAGAGCGTCGAGGAGAACGGCGCGAGGCGCAGTATGGCCACCGCGAAGAGCGGTGCGATCGTAGAGTCTGCGCCGACCGACACAATGGGGTTCGAGCCCGCGAACACGAAGACGAGGGTCGCCGCGATGAAGGCGATCATGGCGGTGAAGGCCGGTACCCCGGCGAGTTGTGAGGTGGCCAATTGCTCGGGAATCGCGATCGCGAGCAGCGTCACACCCGCGAGAATCTGTCCCGAATAGTTCTTTCGCGTCACCCCGACGAAGGTCTGGCGAAGTCCTCGGGTGGGCTGGCGAAGGCCGATGGGCGTTCGCAACTTCTCACCCTTCGTCCCCGAGCGTGCCATCGTCCTACCT
>PLBM01000009.1 GCA_003134515.1 Acidimicrobiaceae bacterium
TGCCGGCCGGGCTCTACGTGCTCGACGCGGTCATGGAGCGATTCAAGGTGGATGAGCTCTTAAGTTCCGAGAACGACATTCTCGATGGCATCACTATCTCCATTCTTCAGTCCTGATTGCGAATAGCGGGCCGACCTGTAACGATGGTGGGGTGAGGAACGACTCGTGGTAACGACGCGTAACGCTATCTATTCGCCCATCACCCTGCACGGGCGACGGGTGGTGCTGCGCACCATGAACGAACAGGACTACGAGGCCTGGTTTGAGGTTCGCTCGCGTGGTCGCGATTGGTTGTTGAAGTGGGAACCCCGCTCGGCGCACGCCACGCACCTGGCCGAAGATCACCGTAGCTTCGTCAGTCGTTGCGCCATCCGCGAGCGCGAACGTCAGATTGGCACGGGGTATGGGTTCGGGATCTTCCTCGACGGTCGTTTCATCGGCGAGATCACGCTCTCATCGATCCAGCGCGGTCCCTTGCAATCGGCCTACGTCGGCTACTGGATCGACGAAGCCCTCGCCGGTCAAGGTCTCATGCCCGAAGCGGTCGTCACCATGCTCCAGTACGCATTTGAGTCACTGCGTTTGCATCGCGTCGAGATCAACATCATTCCGCGCAACGCCCCCTCGCGACGGGTGGTGGAGAAACTCGGCCTTCGCGTCGAGGGGATCGCCGAGCGTTATCTCGAGATTGACGGCGCGTGGGAGGACCACGCCCGCTACGCCATCACGGCCGAAGAGTGGAGCGATCGAGCGCCCGAGTTGGTGGCCGACTGGCTCTTGCCCCACCACGACTAGACGGCTTCGTAGCTCCGTTCGCATAGTTCACTCAGTTCCGCTGTACGCAGTGATCCCTTGAGCGCGCCCGCGACGGCCAGTCCGCCGAGCGCCGCGTCACGTCCAACGACCAGTAACAAGTTGTCCGCGCTTCGGGCGAGGACCAGGCCCTGTAGTCGAGCGTCGCGCGCAAGCGGTCGCACCTCGTCGACCGTGATCGATGTCGCCAGTTCGACGACGGGGTTCTCGTAGCGCGTCGAGGAGAGCGCGCGGATGTCGCGCAGCATGTTCCACGCGACGTGGCCCGGGCGGACCGACGAGCCCAGCACGTCGTTCCACGTGACTAGGAGCGGTCGCACGCTAAGGCCCAGTCGATCGGCGAGGTAGAGGATCTCCACGTCGAACGCGAAGCCGTCGACCATCGCGAGCAGCGCCAGCAGTCGCGCCGGTCCGAGTTGGAAACCTTTGCAGCCACACTGCGTGTCGCGCAACGTCATTTTGGTGTAGTGGTGAACGACTCGATGGAATGCATTGCCCGCCCACGTGCGCAGGTGCGAGTCGTAGTCAATATGCCCCGCGACCGCTCGCGATCCGGGGACGAGCGCGTTGTCGCGCAGCGCCGTCACGAAGTCGGGCAGGAGCTGTGGGTCGATGGCCATGTCGGCGTCGGCGGTGATGACGCAGGTGCCTTGGGCCAGAGCGATGCCCAGTCGCAGTGCGGCGCCCTTGCCGCGATTGGTGGGCTGTTGGACAAATCGCGCGTGTTCGAGGTGACCGTAGACCTCGCGGGCGCGGTGCATGGTGTCGTCACTCGAGCCGTCGTCGACCACGATGACCTCGACGGTTGAGGGATCCATCTCGTTCAACGTCGGCGCGAGTCGCTCGAATCCGACGGCGAGCCGATCAGCTTCGTTGTAGGCCGGAATGACGAGGGAGAGTCGCACGCTCACGAGTTTGGACCTAGGGTCGCGCGGCGCCGATGAGGCCGGCGGTGAAGAGCGGGGCCAGGGCGACGGTGGTGCCCGTGTGCGCCGCGGCGATGGTGGTGTCGATGCCCCAGGGCCCGCTGCCCACGTACATCACCACGTGATCGACTTGATTGTCGCCGTCGAGGTTCTTGTAAAAGAGGAGGTCACCGGGCTGGAGCTGGGTGAGCGTCACGTGAAGCATGGCGGGCCACTGGGTCTGGGTGGTTCGCGGGATGGCGATGCCGGCCCGAGCCCAGGCCCACTGCACGAGGCCCGAGCAGTCAAAGCCCACGCCGGGCGTTTCGCCGCCCCAGACGTAGGGCACACCGATCTCTTTCTTGGCGTAGGCGACCGCTAAAGCGCCCTGGGCCGTGCCCGCCACTTCGGCGATGGTGATTTTGGCGATGGAGGCCTGGATGGCTTCGATCACTAAGTTGGCGGCGTTCTGACCGCCGACGGCGGACGCGGCGGCGATGGCCTGCTCTTCGCCGGCGATGTTCTTGGCCCTCGCGGCGGCTACGCCGGCTTGGATCTCGTAGTTGATGATCTCACTCTTGAGCTCGGCCGTCACCGAAGCGAGCGTCGCTTGGGTGGAGTTCTGGCGTTGGATGTTCTGTGCGAGCAGTATCTTCATCTCGTAGGTCGCGTGTTGGGCGTGAGCTCGCTGGGTGGCGACGGCGGCGATGGTGTTCTGCAGGGACTTCTTCTCTCGGGTGTAGGTGTTCTTGAGCTGATTCAGGTTGCCGATCACCTGGTCTTCGTAGACCTGGCGGGCGTCACTTCGCGTGACCTTTTGATTGAAGAGTGAGAGTATCTGCGCGTCAGCCGCGCCGAGGACGAAGGCGCGAACGATGGCCGTCACCAGCGCCTTGGACGTGACGACTATGGCGGCGCGTTTGGCGGTCTCGTCGCCCTGCAGGTTGACGATGTTCGCATTGATCGAGACCAGATTGGCCTTGTCCGCGTCGTACTGATTGGACGTGATTTCGCTCGTTTTTTCCTGCTGGGAGAGGGTGGCGGAGAGCGCGGCGATTTCGGCCTGGGTCTGGGCGATACTGGCGGCGCCGGCCGACAGTGGAGTCAGAATCCACGTCAGACTAAGCGCCGCGAACAAGGCGAGAGGGGTGCTTCGAGTCGCGCCCCGACGACGCACGCGCAACATAGAACCAGCCTAGTTAGCGAAGATAAGAAAACTCGAGGTTTCGAGAAATCGTAACAATGCGTTAGCGTTACCTCGCAACCGTGCTGCGCGGGGGCGTAGCCCAATTGGCAGAGGCAGGGCGCTTAAACCGCCTCCAGTGA
>PLBM01000082.1 GCA_003134515.1 Acidimicrobiaceae bacterium
CGAAAACGCTCGTCGCGGTACGCGGGCGTGAGGCGTACCCACTTGAGTTGGTTCTGCGCGTCCAGGCCCAATGCGTGGCCTGAGCGTCCCCGCGCGAGTTCGCTCATGGTCACGCGATCGCGTTCGACCCAACTCGTCGAGTGACCCCGGGCGTGGCCCTTGGCGTCTCGCTGCACGCTCGGCGAAGCTGTCATCTCTCGCCCCGCGAGGTGGCGTAGTAGTTCGAGCGTGGCTCGATCCGCGATGCCTGGTAGGACCAACGTCGTTGGGAAGAGTGAGAGGAAACCCTCCGCCGGCGCACCCCATCGGCCCCGAGCTTGACTGAGATCTTGCAAGCAGGCCAGGGTCAAGACGCCCTGGCTTCCGCCCTCGGAAACGATGCTGGCCAGCCGAGGGAGCGGGGCGACATTGGCGAGCTCGTCCAGGGCGAGCAAGAGCCGAGCTCCTTCGTGGTGTCGGTCGTAGGTGGCGTGCACTAGCTCTTCCACAAGCCCGACCACGAGTGGAATGGACACGGCTTGGTGACGGCTCGGGGCCACGATGTGCAGTTGATGCGGACCGCTCAAGAACTCGCCGACGTCCAGCGGCGCTTCTCGAGCCGACGCGCGAGCCGCCTCGGTGCGAACACCGGCGAATAGTCCCGCGGTCGTCGACCAGATGCTGGATCGTTCACGCTCTTCGGTCGCCAAGACACCGCGCAAAAGGGAGACCGAAGGATGGTGGTCGCCATGACGTTCGTTCAATTCGCGTAACAGGTCATCACACTTTCGTTCATCGACGCGCGAGGCGAGTTGGCCTAATGATTCGCCGCGAAGTGCGCTCGCGTGCATCAATGGAGCGACTAAAGCACCCGCTCTCTCACTCCAGTGGTCGTCACTTCGCTCGACTCGGCCACGACGCGCGACGTCCAAAAGGCTTCGAGAAGCCAAAACGGCGCCGTCCCAGGTTAAAGATTGTCTTAGAGGCGAATAGCCGATTCGATGCACTCCGGGTGGCGTCACGACGGTGCCCGAAGGATCGAAGAGCAACGTCGCGCCGTCGTGACGCGATCGCGCCATAAGGGACACGACGTCGTTCTTCGTTGACGTGACTACGCATGAAGCAGTTGTCATCAGGAGATTCGGAACAATTACGGACGTTGTCTTTCCGCTTCGCGTCGGACCTAAGACGAGCGTTGAGCGTTCGTGTCCACTCATCGCGTCACCGTGAACGCCGCGTCCCAAGTAGATGCCGGCGTCAAAAAGCACGTCACACCATCGGTCGGAAAAGTTCTCGAAATACTTGACATTGGTGTGAATAACGACTGAACTTTTAGATGTCCTTCTGCGGAGGAGGCCAACGTTGTTCCCTACGTTGCTATGCAACGTTAAGAAGGGCGCTCTTTCGCGTAAGGACCGTGCACTGCGATCAGTCGCCGCACAGCCGTGAGGCTGGGTGGTACATGGCCGAGTTCATGAGATATCAATGCGGTGCCTGTTGTGAGTTCACCCATGTGGTGCCTCAAGGTCCCAAATTGATTCAACGTTGAGTCCCAAGGAGGGAAAGTGGCACCAGCCGCGAAGAAGAAGGCCGCGAAGAAGCGTCCTGCTGCAAAGAAGGCCGCCAAGAAGCGTCCTGCTGCGAAGAAGGCCGCGAAGAAGCGTCCTGCTGCGAAGAAGGCCGCGAAGAAGCGTCCTGCCAAGAAGGCCGCGAAGAAGCGTCCTGCTGCAAAGAAGGCCGCGAAGAAGCGTCCTGCCAAGAAGGCCGCCAAGAGGCGTCCTGCCAAGAAGGCTGCAGCGAAGAAGTAGTCAAGACTTTCACGAGTCTTGTTCTCGAGGGGGCCCTAGGGCCCCCTCGAGTGCTGTCTAGGGGTCTCTAAGGTCACTCAGTTCATCAACATCGAAGCGCCAGGGACTGTCGCTCACGACCCGGTACTCCACGCCGAGGCCTGCAGCCTGCTCGACATGTCGAAGGCGTGACTGGGGTCCGTAAGCGAAGTGAAAGTCCAGCCCTGTCGGTACGACAAGGACGTTCGTTCCCTCGCCACGGTGGTCGGTCACGATCGTGATTCCCGGCTCCGGCATGAATTCCCCGAGGCCCTCGGGGCGGCGAAGGTCGCCGTGCACAATAATCAAGCGTTCGAAGCGATCCGCAAGACCTCGGTACGCGTCTTGGACTGCCTCGTTGAGGTTGGTGGCCCGAGAGCTCCATACTTCGGCGCCGACGGAGCTAGCGAAGCGTGTGACGTCCGGATGTTCGCTGAGCACGATGACGTGACGGGGCCAGCTCTTGAGCAGGACGCCCCGGGCTAGCTTCTCGGCGAGCGCGGTCACGTCCAGGTCGGCGCTTTGACGCAGGCGGTCCTTGGCGAGATCAAATTGCTTGAGGGGGACGACGATGGCCTCGGTGGTCATAGTGGTGCATGTTACGTGGCGGGAATCTCGGTACCCTCATAGAAGTGAGAGCGCCACCTTTAGATCTCCTCGAGTTTGAGAGAGCGTTACTGGTTCGAGGAGAGGTCGTGGTCGGCATTGACGAAGTCGGACGAGGGGCACTTGCTGGTCCTTTGATGGTGGGCGCGGTGGTTATTGACTGCGAAGACGATCCGCCGACGGGACTCAATGATTCCAAACTCCTCTCGGCCGCTCGTCGTGAGGCTCTCGTCGAACCTCTTCACCAATGGGCCGCGTCGTGGTCGCTCGGATCGGTGAGCGCGTCAGAGATCGATGAATGGGGGTTGCGACTGGCCCTGGCGGTGGCGGCGACGCGCGCCCTGGATGGTCTAAACGTGTCGCCGACGCACGCACTCGTTGACGGATCGTTCAATCTGCTGCGTAGTCACCAGAACCTCCGTTTTGGCGTCGCGGCGCCGCCGGACCTGCGCTACGCCTCGATGCCCGCGACGACGATTGTCAAGGGGGACCAACGTTGTGCCGTCATCGCCGCGGCGGCCGTGCTGGCGAAGGTCGCTCGGGACGCTGTGATGGTGTCACTGCACGAGGAGTGCAACGAGTACCACTGGGCGTCCAACAAGGGCTATGGCGCCCCAGAACACCTTGCGGCAATTCGACGGCGTGGACCTCACGCCCAGCACCGCATGTCGTGGAGTTTGCCCGAGCATGTATTGACCTAGCCAAGGGGAGAGCCTCGAGTTCTCTGGCCAATGAATGGAGTAAATCCGCCCAATGAGTAGGATTAATGAATTATGTCCCCGCTGCTAACGGTTAACAAACTCAAGGTTCAGTTCGCAACCAGGAGTTCGTTTGCCACCGCGGTCAACGATTTCTCTCTCTCGATTGAGGCTGGCGAGAGTGTTGGATTGGTCGGGGAGTCCGGATGTGGTAAAACCACGACGGGACTGGCGATCATGCGGTTGTTGCCGGGCAATGGCAAGATCGTCGACGGCAACGTGGTGCTCGACGGTGTGGACTTAGCGACATTGTCCGAAAAAGAGATGCAGCGATACCGGGGTAAAAGTGTGGCGCTAATTCCCCAAGACCCCATGAGTTCGCTGAATCCAACAACGAAGATTGGCCGTCAAATCGGCGAGGGACTGCGTATACACGATGGGGCCACGGACGCCGACGCGAGAAAGCGCGCCTTAGAGGTACTCGACATGGTGGAGATGCCTCGTCCCGTCGAACGTCTCAATCAATACCCATTCGAACTCTCTGGTGGCCTTCGCCAACGCGTCATTATCGCCATGGGGTTGGTTTGTAGTCCGAAACTCCTGATCGCCGACGAGCCGACGACGGCGCTGGACGTGACGATTCAAGCGCAGATCTTGGACATCATTGACCGTCTGCGATCTGAACTCAATATGGGACTCCTTCTCATTACTCACGACATGGGCGTTATCGCGGGGCGCACGGACCGAGTTGTCGTTATGTACGGTGGCGAGAAGGCCGAGTCGGCGTCGACCACCGAACTCTTCGAATCGATGCGGCACCCGTACACGCAGGCTCTTCTGGCGTCAATGCCCAATCTGGAGAACACGACTAAGCACGAACTCGCTTCGATCGCCGGAATGCCACCGGACCTCACGAAGACAATCGTTGGCTGCCCCTTTGCGCCGCGTTGTGCTCACGCGCAGGACCGATGTCGAATCGAAGACCCCGCTCTTACCACTGAGGGAAGTCATTCTTATGCATGTTTCTATCCCGTCAATGGTCCCGAACCGATTGTGCTTCGTGGTGACGCGCGTGTGGCTGCAGTGCGATCGAAGACAGAGATCATTCGGGTGAACGAATTGGTCAAGGAGTTTCCGATTAAGGCGGGCGTGATCCGACATAAGACGGGTGCGGTTCACGCAGTTTCGAATGTGAGTTTTTCGATCTCGGAAGGCGAAACGTTTGGATTGGTTGGCGAATCAGGCTGCGGCAAGACCACCGTTGGGCGAATGTTGGTTGGTATTGAAAGCCTCACTTCGGGACAAATTTTCTTTGACGACAAATTGGTGTCGGAGAAAGGTCACAAGACCTCTCGAGAGGACTATCGCCAGCGTCAGATGATGTTTCAAGATCCTTACTCTTCGCTGAATCCCCGCATGAAGGTCAACGACATTATCGGTGAACCATTGCTCGTACAGCGGCAAGGCTCCAAGGCGGACCGACAGCATCGAGTTTACGAATTGCTTGACATTGTTGGGCTGAATCGTCTTTCTGCCGATCGCTATCCGCATGAGTTTTCGGGGGGCCAACGTCAGCGAATTGGTCTGGCGCGAGCTCTGGCTCTCAATCCTCGACTCATTGTGGCCGATGAACCAGTTTCCGCACTGGACGTATCAGTTCAGGCGCAGATTTTAAATTTAATGAAGAACTTGCAAGAACTGCATACCCTCTCTTACGTCTTTATCAGTCACGACCTTGCCGTGGTGTACTACATGGCCGATTCGATTGCGGTAATGTACCTTGGAAAATTCGTGGAGATTGGCGACGCGGAGTCCGTCTTTCGCCGGCCCGTGCATCCATATACCCAAGGTCTCCTCGACTCGGTGCCTGTACCTGACCCGCTGGAGGCCCGGCGTAAGCGTGGCGTACAGGTGCGCGGCGAACTGCCGTCGTCGATCAATCCACCTTCGGGCTGTCGTTTTCGGACTCGATGCCCGCGGGCGCAAGAGCTCTGCGCGAACGTAGAGCCTCCAATGATGGACTACGGCGACCGTCATCAAGCGGCGTGTCACTTTCCGCTGAGAACGCCGGTCTCAATTTCCAGGTGAGCATAGGGATCGCCAGGGTCAAACAGATCTGTATATTTTTCAGTGACAATCTGGTATTTTCGATACCCAACTAAGGGTCGAACTCATTGACTATCGTTCCAGAAGACGCACTTCGAACGCGTCGCGCAACGCGTCGCCAATGTAGTTGATGGCGACGACAACAAGAATGAACACACTGGCGACGGGAAACACTTCCCACCAAAATCCGTTTTGAATCTGTTCGGTTCCCAATTGCAGCATCGTCCCCCAGTCGGTTTGTGGGGACTGAATGCCCAAGCCCAGGAATCCGAGGGCAGAGAGAAACAAGATGGCGTCGGCGACGGAGAAGGTGGCGACCGTGACGATATTGCTAATAGAGTTTGGGAAAACGTGGCGACGAATGACGTGCAACTTTCCCGCCCCCATTGACGTTGAGGCGTTCGCGTAGTCCAGATGTCGGATGAGCAGCGCGTCACCACGGATGATTCGCGCGTTGCCCCACCAACCGGTCAAACCGATTACGACGATGAGAAAGACCGTCGACCGGCCAAAGATCGTAATGAGCGAGATGAGCAAGAAAAGATACGGAATGGAGAGGAAGGCGTCAATCACGCGCATCATCACGGCGTCAACAGCACCACCGATGAACCCGGAAACCATGCCGTAGAAAGTTCCCACGAAAATCGTGATAGTGCCCGCGAGAAATCCAAGCGTTAGCGAATACTCACCCGCAAAGAAGATTCGGCCCAGTTCGTCAAAACCATTGCTGTCGGTGCCGAGCCAATGAGCGCGAGAGGGTGCTTGGCTCTGGGGGGTGTTAAACGCGATGGCCTGATTGGTCTGATTCGTGGGGTGAAGATGAGGAACGAGAAAACAAGCCAGCGCCAAGAGTACGACGTAAACGCAGGAGACAATCGCGAGTTTGTTGGACATGAAAATCTTGAGACGCTGACGCCACATTTTAACCGGAGGAGCCTCGTCAGCGTTGATGGGTACGAGCGTGTCCACGATCGAGGTCATCGGGCGGAGCCTTCAATGCGAATTCGCGGGTCGATGAGTCCGAGGGCAACGTCGGCGGCGAGATTACCAATGAGTGTGAAGATCGCCACGAGTATCGTGATACCGAGAACGACCGGTACGTCAGTGTTGAGAGCGGCGCTGTAGGTTTGCAGTCCCAGACCAGCGTAGTTAAAGACGTATTCGATGATCAGGGCTCCGCCAAAAAGACCCGGAATCGCTAGTCCAAGTATCGTTACAATTGGCCCCAACGCGTTTCTAAAAGCGTGGCGCCACAAAACTCGCCGAGTGTTGCAGCCCTTGGCTCGAGCGGTTCGAACGTAATCCTGCACTAGGACTTCGAGCACCGTGCCGCGCATGAAACGGCTGAGAGCCGCGACGGACAGCAACGTCAGGCATCCGACGGGCAGTATGAAGGACTTGGGATCGGTGAAGATTGCCCAGGGGGCGACGCCCGCGGGTGGCGATATCGGCAGGGGGGTGNNTCGGCAGGTGCGGAAAGTGGAACCCGAACGCGTCAATGGCTAGGAGACAAAGTAGAAACGCGGGCATCGCGAAGAGCACGAACGCCGTGCCCGTGGCGGCGTAGTCAACGAAGGTGTTGCGCCTAGAGGCTTGGAAAATCCCGAGCGGGATCGCGATGAAGATCGTGAAGATCAAAGCGCTCAAGGCCAGCCACAGGGTTCGAGGCACGTACAGCGCAATAACCGTTTGAACGGAGAGGCCCTGTCTATACGAGAAGCCCAGGTTGAAGTGAAGGACCAATTGGCCAATGTACTTAAAGAGCCGAACGAAATATGGTTCGGTCAGTCCGTGGCTCAAAGCCCAGACGTGAACGCTGTAATTGCTACTTCGACTCCCCAGCGCGGCGAACGCCGGCGCGAGGATTCCGTGCGGCTGAAAGTAGGGAAGCGAGAAAGTAATGATGATGATGATGAATAAAGTGAGGATCGACTGTCCGAGGCGTCGCAAAATATACGAAAACACTCCGTAATGCTACCATCCGGTCCCCTCAGAGGAGATTTCGGCAATAAGAAAAGGGGTCCTTTCGGACCCCTTTTCTTATTGCAACTCACTACTGAGTTGCGCACTTCTGAACAGGCTTAGTAGTGGAAATACTCCGGCGTGTTCGTTAAGAGCACGTTCGAAAAGCCGATGCTGCTCTTCAGCGTTTTGATGAATTCACCGGTTCCAAGGCTCAGCGAGTCCCACAGGTCCGGAAGGTTCGACGCCGTGTACTTCGCGTACGCCGTGAGGTTCACGCTGGTTGTCAACGTTGCCTTGATCAGCGAGTCCATCGTGGCATTGGAGTAGCTACCGTAGTTTGAACTGGCACCCGTTAGATACAGCGGCTCGCCCGAGGGGTAGTAGTCCGGAGCGTAGAGCCAGCCGCCGCCCCAGTTGCAAATGTCCTGAGTGGTTGACGGGTTGTACTCAGCGGTGCAGTTGAAGATGACGTTGTTGAACGTCGCCGTGGAGTGGTTTATTGTGATGCCCAAGCTCTGCCAGTCGGCGATGGCGGCGTTCATCTCGGTGTCTTCAGATGGATTACCAGAACTCCATTGAACGTTCAGGGTGAGCGCCTCGCCGGAGGTGATGCCCGTGCCACAGTCACCGGCCGCTGTTCCTGGGCTCGTGCACGAGAGTGCACCGCTCTTCATTGTCCAACCGTTGCTCGTTAAGTATTTCTCGGCGGCGGCCAAGTCGAACGGGTACGGAGCAGCGAACTTGGCCGATTCAGCCGTTGGCGTCGTCGGTGGAAGGGCGCTGTACGTGGGTATCGCGTAGCCCTTGAAGGCGTTCTTGTCAATCGCGACTTGGTCAATTGAAGACTGCAGCGCCTGACGCACGTAGAGCTGGTTTATGAACGCGCCGCCTGGGTTCTTACCGAAGTTGAGGTTCATTTCGTTGTCCGCAAACGTCACATTCTCTTTCAAGTTGTACCGCTTGGCGAGTTGGCCCCAGTTGGGACCCACCTTGCCTGGTGCGGGCGCCGGCGACGTCAAAATTGAAGGATCAACGTAGCCGATGTCAATAGTGCCGGCCTGCAACTGATTCTCTTCGGCAGTCGCTGAGGTAAACGCCACCAACTTGACGGTTGCGACCTGGGCCTTCTGCGGCCCCATGTAGTGCCGATTGGGTACGAAGGTCGCGTTACCCAAGTTGTCCATCTGGCTCAAACGCCATGGGCCGTCAGTACCGCTCGTCCACATCTTGTCCGTGAAGGTCGAGACGGTCGAGCCTTGGGTGTTCAGGTAGGCGTAGACGTTCTTGCAGGCCACGTCGGTCGAGGCGGCACCGAAGGTACCCGACGCGCACTTAGCGCTCTGCGTCGCGCTCGTCTTGTCCCAAGCGTTCGCCAACGGCGTAATTATTGCCAACTCGTTGTCGGTGAACCACAACGGACTCTGGGGGGCCTTCATATGGAGGACCACGGTGTTACCTTTGCCCGTCGCGCTGGCAATTTGGTCAGGTATGCCAAGTCCCGGGCTGTAGGTACAAAAGTCCGCGGGAACCGCATGGGCCATGTTCAAAAAGAACATCACGGATTCGGCGTTGACTACTTGGCCGTCCGCGAACTTCCAGCCCTTCATCTTAATTGTCACGGTCTTGTTCCCGTTGGAGAACACTGGGAGCTTGGCCTGGGAAATCTGGGGCTGGATCGCCGCGCTCGCACCGAGTCCGAACCAGTACAGCGGGCGGAAAATCGGTTCCATCAGGTTGATATTTGACACCGAGCAGTACTGACCCGAGTAGTAGGGGAAGATGTAGTTCGGATTGGCGCCCGCCCCTTCAGCGATTGTGATCGTCCCATGGGGCGCTGCGGCGCCACTTAACGTTGGGACGATAAGCCCCAGCGATGCCGCCGCCGTAACCAATCCAATGGTTAGCGCAAGGCGTAATTTGCCTTTTCGAAACATAATGCCTCCCAGTACCACCGAAGTGGTCACTATCATCACCTCCGCCACGGTCGGCGGTCTGGATTCACTGTACCGGAGGGTAAGGGGGTAGACAAGTTCACCTAAGAAAGAAATAACACACCTGAAATCGTCGAGAGTTTGGTTCCAAACGACGACGCTGACCCTATTAGCCATATTTTCACTGGTCTTTGCTGGCTTTCTCGATTGCGGATTTCACCTCATTGGGGAGCCAAATCTTAAGTGACCAAGGCAAGATTTCGCCTCCTCGAGAACCATTGACTTCCGGGTAGCTCATGGTGACGGGTCTTTTGTGGCTTCAGGATTGAGCGCGAGCCTCGGACTCCAGACTGATTTATCGCGATTGCCCTGGACTAGGCATGCTTGATGACGTCGAAGGTGCATTTCGCGCTTCGAATCGGCCGCGACGAACACGCAGGTGAGAGAACAACTCAGATGTTGGATGAGCGTTGAGAGGATGGCGTCAACATCGTCGAATCGAGGCAGTGAAACCCACCACCGTATGGCATGGGCCCGCGACAGTAAGACAGAACCAAGTTTTACTTCAACGGGCCATTCGATTTACTTTGAAACGCGTAGCGCTTACTCAATGGACTTGGCTAGAAGTGGTAGTACTCCGGCGTGAAGTTGTCCAGTGGGCTCGGCGTGAATCCAATAGAGCTTTTGAGTGTCTTTAACACCTCAATGGTCCGATCAGCTTGTGGCTGAAAGAGGACGGGCAACTCGTGCGCGGCATAGGAAGCGTAACTCGTTAAATTCGTGGCTTCGGACGTAGTCGCGTCGATGAGAGCCGTCATGTGAGCGTCGCTGAACGCGCCGAAATTGGCCATCCCGGTCGGCGTGAAGAGCACCTCGCCGGAAGGGAAGAAACTGTTCGCGTAGTTCCAACCTGTTTCCAGCACACAGATCTGGTAGATCGACGTCGCTGAACAGTCGTTCGCCACGTTGTTCGCGGTGTCGTAATTGGGTGTGACGACAACGCCGATTTGAGCCCAACTGGCGATCTCTTGGTTGAAGGCGGCGTTGAGTTCGGGCGAATCGCCGGGCCAGACAATATTGAAGTTCAAGGTGTAGCCAACACTGATGTTGGCGCCGCACTCATTGGCGGCGATGCCCGGTGAGGTGCACGTCATGACACCGTTGACCGCGGTCCAGCCGTGGCTTGTCAGGAGCGTCTTGGCGCTGACCACGTTGAAGGGATACGGGTTGGCGATGACTTTGGAAAGGTGTGCCGGCGTCGCAGGGGGCAGTGGACTGTAAGTGGGCGAGCCATAACCGTTGAAGGCGCTGGCGACTATCGAGGTCTGATTTATTGCTTCTTGGAGTGCTTGGCGAATATAGATCTGGTTAATGGCCGCCGACTTGGTGTCGGTGGCATTGAAGTTGAAGATCGCTTCGTTGAAGCCCCAGGACGAACCGACCACCAGGTTGTATTTTGCGTTGAGGGCGGCAATGTTCGGTCCCGCACGCTTGGGCGTCGCTCTCATGGGCAACGTCGACGGATCGACGTAGCCCACGTCAATCGTTCCGTTGTAAAGATCCGTAGCCTCTTGGCTGGCCGAGGTGAAGGCCACCTCCTTCACGTACTTGACTTTGGCCTTGTGCGGGCCCGAGTACGTCGCGTTCGCCTCAAAAGTGGCGTTGCCAGAGTTGTCGAACGACGACAGTTTCCACGGGCCGTCATCGCCGCCTTGCCAAAAGGCCGTACTGAACGTCTTCACTTTGGTAGCGAGACCTTCGAGATAGGCCCCGACGGCTTTGCACGCCGTCGCCGTGGCGTTCGCGCCATAGACGCCAGTGGCGCAGTGTCCGTTTTGAGATGCCGAAATCCGATCCCATCGATTGGGCAGGGGCGTGATCTGCGACAAGAAATTATCGGTCATCCACGTCGGGTTTACGGCTTTGGTGAAGTTGATGCGAACGGTATTGCTCGACGCAGTGACCGAGCGGACTTGGTCCGGGATGCCCATTCCCTGTTCGTAGCCGCAAAAGGCGAGGGGGTTTGACTCATAGAGGTTGAGAAAGAAGATAACCGACTCGGCGTTTACGACTTGCCCGTCGGCGAAGTGCCATCCCTTCGTCGTGATCGTGACCGACGTGTTGGCTTTGTTGTAAACGGGTTGGCGCGCCAGTGAAAGTGCGGCACTTTCGCCGGCTGATGGACCGACGCCGAACCAGTACAGGGGACGGAACATTAGTTGTTGAAATTGGCCAATATTGTTGGGTGAATCGTAGAGGCAGCTGGCGTAGGGAAAAATATAGTTTGGGCTCGCTCCGGGCATTTCGGCGTAGGTAATCGTGTTCGAGCTGGCGGCTTGGCTAATGGTGGGCGTTGACAGGCCCAACACCAGCGTGCTGAGAACAGCAGACAAAGCGATTGGGAGTCTGCATCGGTGAAGAAAGTGCATTGTGCGTTGAGTCCCAGCGCCACCGGCGTGGCAACGATCGAGGGCCGATCCGAGTAGTGCGGCTTAAGGCAAACTGTACTCGCGCTTCGTCCCATCAGGAGTGTCAGGTGCGCGAACGATCATCTTGACTAGGTCGATGATTCCTTCGAGACCAGCGCCCATCGCAGTGTTGTCTCAGCATCGGAATGTTGAAACTTGAAGCCTGAGGTGCGCAGTCTCTCCGGCGTCACACGTTGGCTCACCAGAATGAGTTCATCAGCCATCTCGCCGCCGAGTGCGGTCCGCAGGAGTGGTCCGGGAACATTGAAGAACGCCGGACGTCTGAGAACTCGAGCGAGCGAGTGTGTGAAATCCTTGTTGGTGATCGGCTCGGGAATCACGAGATTCACCGGACCCGTGAGTTGATGATCAATAGTCCATAGCACGGCGCGGACTTCATCGATAAGTGAGATCGGACTCATCCATTGAGTGCCCGTTCCGTATCGGCCACCGAGCCCACTTCGAAAGAGCGGAAGTTGCTTTTTCAGCGCGCCGCCCTTTGAGCTGATGACGACGCCACTTCGCAGATGCGCGACGCCAAGCCCGCGTTCTTCGAGCGGCGACGTTGCCCGTTCCCACGAGACACACACGTCGGAGAGAAACCCCGTGCCGCGATCTGACGTCTCGTCCAAGATTTCGTCACCGCGCGATCCGTACCAGCCAATCGCCGAAGCATTGGCGAGGAAACCCCCACCGTTGCTGAACTCCCCGAGTGCGCTGGCCAGCACGGTCGTGGCTGAAACTCGCGAACTGAGGATCCCTACTTTTCGTGACGCCGTCCAGCGACGATCCCCTATTCCTTCTCCGGCGAGGTTGACGACCGCGTCCACACCTCCGATTCGCTTGAGATCACCTTCGTCGATGACGCCTCGAGCGGGATCCCAGCGCACCGTTTCACCGATGCGCTCAACTGTCGATGGGCGCACGAAGATGACCGTGGTGTCGCCTCGCTCATGCAGCGCCGTCACGAGGGCGTGGCCAATGAGGCCTGACGCGCCCGCTACCGCGACGCGCATACCAAGTCCCAGCGATCACTGATGAGCGCGGCCAATTGATGGGGGTTCTTCAGGTGCGCGGAGTGATCTGCGTGTTCAATTTTTACCGCCGCGATCCAGGGATTGACCTTCGTGAGTTCCGCGCCCAGCGCACAGTAGTAGTCGGCCGAAACGGCGTCGCCGTAGACGTAGGTCGAGGGCACTCGCAAGTTTGCGAGATCGTAGGGAGCAACGTCGCGTTGAATGGTCGACAGGTCGCTCAAGAGCGCGGGACCATCAAGTCGACGAGATTCGCGCTCCGGTTCGCTCAGTCGGTCCCACGCCTTATCCGAGACGACGCGTCGGAAGAATCTCTCAGCTTCGAACTTCGCGTCCGTGCTCAGGGGCGGTCGCGAACTCGGGCGCGCCAGAATCCAAGGGAAGGGAGATTCGTAGTTCACGACGAGTCGTACTTGAGAAGGTTCACGCAGCGCGGCGCCAAAGGTGACGATACCGCCAAAACTGTGCCCAAAGAGAATGATCGGGAGGAGTTGCGCTTCGCGCGAGATCAACGTGCACAGGTCGTCGACGTCTTGGTCCAGACCGAGTGGTGCTAGCGCACGCGAACCTTGGTAGCCCCGCCGGTCGTAGGCGACGAGATCGAAGGTGTCGAGTCGTCGCGCAAGGCGAGCGAACGCGCTCGCGCGATCGAGCGCGCCGTNNCAAATGACCGAGGCCCGCGGGTTGGCGACACGGCGCTCGGCGACGGCGAGTCCCTTGAGCGGAGAACTTGCAATGAAGCGCAGTCGCAGCGGTGCCGTAGGCGGGGAGCTCACGATGAAAACCTACTGGGGACCAGTCTGTTTCGACCCATCGAATATTTCGTGTCGGGGCCTAGGCTGGTGGGGTGAGTACGCCCCCTGGAATCTCATCTTCTCGAACGCCGAAGGGCTCGTTTGGGCCGAACGCGTGGCTCGTCGACGACCTGTACGACCGGTTTTTAGCCGATCCTTCGTCGGTGGCAGAGAGTTGGCGCGAGTTCTTCGTTGACTATCAGCGCACCACGCTGCCCACGGTGAGCACCGGCGCGCCCGTCGACACGCTGGCGTCGTCAAAGCCGGCGGTGGCGATCGATGCCGAGGTGACGCCGCTTCGAGGTGCGGCTGCTCGCATCGTGACCAATATGAACGCGAGTCTCGCGGTCCCTACAGCGACGAGCGTTCGCACGGTGTCGGCGCGGCTCTTGGAGATCAATCGCGCGGCGTTAAATGAGTCGCTCGCGCGCTCGAGCGGCGCCAAGGTCTCTTTTACGCACGTCATCGCTTTTGCGATCGTGAAGGGTCTCGCCGAGATTCCAGCACTGAACGCGACGTTCGTCGACGCCGTTGACGATAAGGGAACGCCCGGCGTTCGACGCCACGAACACGTGGGTCTCGGACTCGCCGTCGACGTGTTAAAGAAGGACGGCACGCGCACACTGCTCGTGCCGGTGATTCGAGACGCCGACACGATGGATTTTCGCACCTTCTTATTGGCTTATGAGGATCTGGTGCGCAAGATTCACGGTGGGGCGTACGGGGCCGATGATTTGGTGGGCGCGACCGTGACGCTCACAAATCCCGGGACCCTCGGCACCGTTCAATCGGTGCCCCGGCTCATGCCTGGTCAGGGTGCCATCTTTGGCGTAGGGGCGCTGGCGTGGCCCGCCGGCTTCGATGCCGCCGATCCACGAGCTTTGGCGGAGTTGGGCGTGGGCAAGGTCATGACCCTCACGTCCACTTACGACCATCGCATAATTCAAGGTGCGGAGTCGGGTCTGTTCTTGAAGTACGTGGCTGAGTGTCTCACCGGTGGGCACGATTTCTACGACGAAGTATTCGCGTCGCTGGCTGTCCCGTACGAACCGGCTCGTTGGGCGAAGGACTCGAATCCATCGACGAATGAAGGCGAAGCCGAGCGCATATTGAAACAGATTCGCGTGCAAGCGCTGATCAACATGTACCGCGTGCGCGGTCACTTGAACGCACACCTCGATCCCTTGAGCAGCGAACCACCGCCGATACACGCCGATCTGGACCTTTCGACCTACGGGCTCACCATTTGGGACCTGCAGCGTTCTTTCGTGGTGGACGGCCTCGGGGGACTGCGCGAGGCTCCCCTCGAACGGATCCTGGCGATCCTTCGCGACGCGTACTGTCGTACGACGGGCATTGAGTACGGCCACATCTTGGATCCGGCGCAGAAAAAGTGGATTCAAAAGCGCGTCGAGGGCGTCGACACGTCGACCAGCCTCGAAGAACAGCGACGTATCTTAAGCGCGTTGAGCGACGCCGAGGTCTTCGAGCGGTTCTTGCACACACGTTACGTGGGTCAGAAGCGCTTTGGACTCGAGGGCGCCGAGTCCACCATCGTCGCGCTACAGACCGTGCTCGACGAAGCGGCAGATCGCAACGTCAAAGAGGCCGTGATCGGCATGGCCCACCGCGGGCGCTTGAACGTGCTCGCGAACATAGTTGGTAAGTCCTATAGCGAGATCTTCTCTGAGTTCGAAGGCAATCTCGACCCGGAAAGCGTCCAAGGCAGTGGTGACGTGAAGTACCACAAGGGTGCCCGCGGCGTGTTTAAGAATCCCCGCGGCGCCACGATCGAGGTGTCGATGGCGTCCAATCCATCGCACCTCGAAGCGGTCAGTCCCGTCGTCGAAGGGATTGTGCGCGCCAAACAAGATCTCGTGATTCGACCCAATGACGGCACCTACGTCGACCAGCCCTTCGTCGAGCATCCGTACTTGGCGGTACTCATTCACGGCGACGCGGCCTTCGCCGGCCAGGGCGTGGTGGCGGAGACCCTCAACCTCTCGCAACTCTCGGGCTATCACGTGGGCGGCACGGTGCATATCGTGATCAACAATCAGGTGGGCTTCACCACCGCTCCCGAGTCGGCTCGTTCAAGTTTCTATCCGACCGACGTCGCCAAGATGATTCAGGCGCCGATCTTTCACGTCAACGGCGATGATCCCGAAGCTTGCGCCCGCGCGGCCCGCTTGGCCTTTGACTATCGTGAGGCCTTTCAGCGCGACGTGGTGTTGGACATCGTGTGTTATCGCCGCTACGGACATAACGAAGGTGACGACCCGAGTTACACCCAGCCCCAGATGTACAAGATCATCGATCAGATGCGCTCGGTGCGAAAGATCTACACCGAGACGCTGATACGACGGGGTGACATCTCCATCGACGAAGCCGAGGCCGTGTTGAGTGAGTTCAACGCGCGTCTACAAAGCGTGCTGGACGAGGTTCGAACAGTGCCCGTGCCCGAGTTGAGCGGCGTGCCCGTCCTGGACAGCCCGCTGGAGTTGCCCGCCCCCGACACCGGCGTGGACCGCAAGACCCTCATGGCCATAGCCAAGATCACCGTGAGCGCCCCCCCGGGGTTCAGCGTGCACCCCAAACTCGAACGCCAATTCACCCAGCGTTTCGCTTTGATCGAGTCCGGCGAGGTCGATTGGGCCTTTGGCGAGGCGTTGGCGATCGGTTCGCTCCTCATATCCGGCGCCAATGTCCGCCTCACCGGTCAAGACACGCGACGAGGCACCTTTTCGCACCGCCACGCGGCGTTGATCGACTACGAGAACGGCGCGCAGTACGTGCCGCTGGCGAGTATGGGCGCGCCCGGGTTCTTCACCGTGCGCGACTCCTTTCTCTCGGAGTACGCCGCCTTGGGCTTTGAGTATGGGTACTCGGTCGAAGCGAGCAACACGCTGGTCGCGTGGGAGGCGCAGTTCGGCGACTTCGCGAACGGGGCCGAGATCATTATCGACAATTTCGTGGTCGCCGCCGAAGATAAGTGGGGCCAAGACGCTTCCTTGGTCATGCTTTTACCGCACGGCTACGAAGGACAGGGCCCCGAGCACTCCAGCGGTCGAATTGAGCGGTTCTTGTCGCTCAGCGCGCGCAACAACATTCGCGTCGCCCAGCCGACCACGTCCGCGCAGTATTTTCACCTGCTGCGCAGCCAAGTGCTTCGTGAACATTCGACGCCGCTTATTGTTTTTACCCCGAAGTCGATGCTGCGCGCCGTCCAAACGCGCTCGCCATTGAGCGAGTTCGAGCACGGCTCCTTCCAGACGGTGCTCGCCGACCACATGGCGGATCCTTCGGCGGTCACCCGGGTCGTCCTGGCGTCGGGCAAGATCGCCCACGAGGCGATCGGGCGCCGCGACGCATTGAGCGTGAAAAACGTGGCGATCGTGCGCGTGGAGCAGCTCTACCCGTGGCCCGCCGCGGAGATTGAGCGGGTGCTCGCGAACTACGTAAATCTCGAAGAGGTGTGCTGGCTGCAGGAAGAGCCGGAGAACATGGGCGCGTGGCCCTTCGTTCATTTGCGGGTGCACGATCACTTGCGCGACGCGCGCGTGTCGCACGTGGCGCGCGCCGAGTCCGCGAGTCCGGCCACGGGCAGCGGGCTCGTGCACGCCAAGGAACAGGCCGACCTCTTGGCGCGGGCCGTCGGATGAGTCCCGCCAAGAGCCCGCGGCTACGCGTCGTGGTCGATGGATCCAATCTCGCGACCGAAGGCCGAGTGACGCCCAGTTTGACCCAGCTCGACGAAGCCGTCGGCGCTTTTCGCGAGGAGCATCCGACCGCTGAAATCATCGTGGTCGCCGACGCCACGTTCGAACATCGTGCCGCGGCCAACGAACGAAGCCGCTTCAACGAGGCAGTCTTAGAGGGTGAGATTGTGACGCCACCCGCCGGGGCGGTCGGGCGAGGCGACGCGTTCATCTTGAAGATTGCCGACCGCATTGATGCCGTGGTGTTGAGTAACGACTCGTTCCAAGAGTTTCAAGACGACTATCCCTGGCTCTTTGAGGTGGGCCGCCTGATCGGGGGCAAGCCCGTGCGTGGTGTGGGCTGGGTCTTTACCGCTCGGCTACCGGTGCGCAACGTGAAAGTGACTCGCGCCGCGAAGAAGTTGGCGCTGACGTTGCCCGGCGGCGCGAAACCGACGATCGGCACGACTCTGACGCCCGTCAAGTCGGCCAAGAAATCCGCGCCGGCGAAGAAGTCCGCCGCCAAGCCCGAGAAGGTGGCGGAGAAGTCGGGTGCTAAGACGTCGGCGAAGGCACCATCAAAGGTCCCCAAGAAGTCAACCAAAATGGTCGAGGCGCCCAAAAAGGTGGCCGGAAGAAAGACAGCGGCGAAGGTGCCGGTCAAAGCTGGCAAGAAGGTCGCCAAGATATCGGCGCCGGCGCCCGCGGTGGCCCTTCGACGGGGACGCCAACCGGTCAATCCCGACGACGATTTCACACTCTTTAAGAACACTTTTCGAGTGGGATCTCGGGTCCCGGGCGAGGTCACCGCCTTTACCTCACACGGGGCGGTCATCAAGGTGAAGTTGAAGGGTGGCAAACAGGTGGAGTGCTACGCCCCCACAACGTTGCTGGGCACGCCGGCTCCCCCGCGCGCGAGGGACGTACTCAAGCGCGGCGACCAACGCACGTTTCGACTCGTGACCGTGGACAGTGAACGGCGAATCGCGGAGTTGGCCCTGCAGTGAGCGAGCTCTCGCTTGATCCCACGCACTGGTTGCCGCACCGGCCACCGTTTTTGTTCTTGGACTCGCTGCTCAGCATTGAACCGGGCGTTCGCGCGAGCGCGCGCTGGACGTTGCGCGGCGACGAGTGGTTCTTCCCGGGCCACTTTCCCGGACGCCCCACCACGCCCGGAGTCTTGCTCCTCGAGTCGATCGCTCAGTGCGGCGCGGTCGCGGTGCTCACCGATCCCCGTTACGTCGGGCGCCTGCCGCTCTTTGGCGGCGTCGAACACGCCCGTTTTCGCCGTCAGGTCGTACCCGGCGACACGGTGGAAGTGGCGTGCGAGATGACCCAACTCTCGGCCCGCGGGGGTAAGGGGTTCGGAAGTGCAACGGTGAAGGGAAAAGTTGCGGTGGAGACGAAGTTGTTCTTTATCCTCGCCGACGCCTCGTGATCGTCGCGACGTGGAACGTTAACTCGCTCACCGCACGCTGGCCTCGCGTCGAGGCGTGGCTGGGCGAGAAGCGTCCGGACGTCGTGTTGGTGCAAGAAACGAAACAGAACGACGCGAAGTTTCCCTTTCAGGCGCTCGACGCGCTTGGTTACGAGTCCGCGCACTACGGCCAGGGCCAGTGGAACGGGGTGGCCATCCTTTCGCGGATCGGGCTCGAGGGCGTCACGCGGGGATTCGACGATGACGATCCTGAAGCTCGCCTCGTGGGCGCGATCTGCGGTGGTGTGCAGGTGTACTCGTGCTACGTGCCCAACGGGCGAGCGCTCGACAATCCTCATTATCAGTACAAGCTGCAGTGGTTGGCCAAACTGGCCGACCTGCTCGAACGACGCGACCGGGCGCGCCACGTGGTGGTCGGAGGCGACTTCAATGTCGCACCGAGCGACCTCGACGTGTACGATCCCAGCGTCTTCGTCGGGCTCACCCACGTCAGTGAACCCGAGCGGGCCGCGCTTCGGGTTATCGAAGCCACCGGCCTGGTTGACCTGACGCGATTACTAAATCCCGACGAACCCAACTACTCCTGGTGGGACTATCGAAACGGCGCGTTTCATCGGGGATGGGGACTGCGCATCGATCTGCTCTACGTGGACCGGGCACTGGCCGACCAGGCGACGGCGAGCTACGTGGATCGCGAGTCGCGCAAGGGGGAGAAGCCTTCGGACCACGCCCCGGTCGTGGGCGAGTTTTCCCTTTAGCGCAGACCCTTGGGCAGTATCGCCTCAATGAACATCGGTCCGGGCGTGTCGTAGGAGCGCTCGAGGGCCGACACGAGCTCCTCGGCGCTGTCCACGCGCGTGCTCGGTACCCCCTGGGCACGCGCGAGCCCCGCGAGGTCGAGCGTGGGATCGTCGAGCTCGAGCATGCGCGAACTGGCCGAGCCTTCACGCACCGCGCCGACGCGGATCAGCTCCCAATTGAGCACGGCGTAACTTCGATTCGAGAGCCCGACAACGGTGACGTCGAGTCCTTCGCGCGCCATCGTCCACAGGGCCTGGAGCGTGTACATCATCGAGCCGTCGGATTCCAGGGCCAGCACCCGGCGCTTTGAAGCGACCGCGGCACCCAACGCCACGGGCAGCCCGTAGCCAATCGCGCCACCGGTCAGGGTCAACCACTGGTGTTCGGGCGCGTGGCGGGTGGCCTCAAAGAGATGCACCCCACTGGTGTTGGACTCGTCGACGACGATGACGCCCTCTCTCATAGTGGCGCCGACGGCCGCGGCGAAGGACTTCGTCGTGAGCTCGCCGCTCGGCGCGGTGGCGCGATCACCACTTTCGAGCGCGACGTGCGGCGCGTGCAGCGCTTCAACCATCGCGCGCAGCGCGCCGAGCGTGTCGCTGCCCGGTGGCGCGAGGTCGATGATCTCGCACTCTTCGGGCGCGAGGCGACTGGCCACGTTGGGGTAGGCGAAGAATCCGACAGGTTCGCGCGCGCCAACGAGAATGATGGCATCGGACTCCCTGAGCTGATCGATGGCGAACTCGCTGAGATAGATGAGTCGCTCAGGACTGGCCACGCCCAACCCGCGATCGATCTTCGTGGGGAAGGTCTCCAAGAGGAAACGCGACGACGTCGCCGTTGCCAGTCGTTGCGCGAGGTCGAGCTGTTCTTTATCAAGGGCGCCGCCCCCTACCAGCAGCGTGCATCGTTTGGAGCGAAGGGCTTTTACTGCTGAGTTGAAGGCGATCTCGTCGACGGCGTGCAGCGCAGGTCGTGTAGAAGTCGGCCACGTTGACGGTACGGCACTCACTTCACCCCACGACACGTCCGCGGGCAGAATCAATGTGGCGACACGGCCTGGCGGACCGAAGGCGCCCGCGACCGCGTCAGCGACGTCGTGGGCGACGTCGTTTGGCGACGTCGTGCGCCGACACCAGCCTTCGAGCGCGTTCGCCAACTGACCAATGTTGCTCTGCAAAGGCGCGTCGAACGCGCCGTGGTAGGTGGCGTGATCGCCCACCACGTTGACCATCGGCACGCGCGCGCGTCGAGCGTTGTGCAAGTTGGCCCAACCGTTCGCTAGTCCCGGTCCGAGATGCAATAAGGTGGCCGCCGGAGTACCGCCCACGCGGGCGTAGCCGTCGGCGGCGCCCGTGGCGACCCCTTCAAAGAGACAGAGAATGCCCCGCATGCCCGGCGCGTCGTCTAGGGCGGCGACGAAGTGCATCTCTGAAGTCCCGGGATTCGAAAAGCACACCGTGACTTCGTTGGCTTGCAACGTGGCCAGCAGCGCGTGCGCACCGTTCATTGTCGTCGCCTCCTTCGTGGAACTTTTACGACACTCGGTGCGAACTATACCCGGGGCGCCTCGTCACTTTGAGTGGCGAGCTCGCCGTCGAGCTGTTCGACGCTCTGCTCGAGTGACGCTCGTATGGCGGCGAGACGGGCCCTTCGCGCGTCGCCTCGCAGTGGGGCATTGCGGGCGTCGAGTTCGCGTACGACCTTGTCGATGGGCCCAAGAAATCGAGACGGTGACCGGTCCGGGTAACGCGGATCGTTCCGCCCTCGACTCCACGTGATCAACAGCGACCGTTCGGCCCGACTGAGCGCCACGTAGGCGAGGCGCTGTTCCTCGGCGAGCTCTTCGGGGGTTGTGGCGTTGTAGTTCGGTAATTGGCCCTCGGCCCAACCAATCGCCGCTACGTGTTGAAACTCCAGTCCCTTCGCGCGATGAATCGTCGACAGTGCGACGGCGTCGCGATCGGCTTCGAGCAGTCGTCGTGACGAGAGCTCGGGCGCCGTGAGATCGGACGCGGGTGAGTGTTCGGGTCCACGTCGCTCATTGGGGACCTCAGCGGCGTCGAGGTAACCGGCCACGACTTCGAGCTGCGCGTTAGTACGAGCCAACACTGCCATGGACCTCCAGGGGCTTCCGGGCTGATGCTTCGCGGCGAGCCACGTCGCGACGTGCTCGGCCTCTTCTTCGTCGGTGTTGTAGTTGCGGACCAACGGCACCTCACCCTCATCCTTGGCGGGGATGATGCCGCGCGCGCCTTCCTCGAGCAAGGTGTTGGCGACGGCAATGATATTGGCCGTCGAACGATGGTTTCGCGTCAGATCGAGCACTACCGTGTCGGGCCACGTGACCAGAATTTCGTTCATCAGGGTCGGCGTTCCCCCGTTAAAGCCGTAAATGGACTGGTTGGGGTCACCCACGCAGAACAGATCGGGGTCGTCGCCCGCCATCTGGCGTAACAACATGAACTGTAAGGGGTTCATGTCTTGAGCTTCGTCAACATAAATTGATCGATTTCGGTATCGAAAGGACGCGAGGACGTCGGGTTCTTCGCGCAATAACGTGATGGCCTCGCTGAGCAAGAGGTCGAAGTCCAAGAGGCCCCGGCTGCGACAAAGCCCGACGTAACGATCGAGCACCTCGGCCATCTGTGCGGGCGCCAGTGGCGCGTCTCGGCGAAGCCGCCGTGCGTTCTTCACGTAAAGGGTGCCGTTATATCCCTGACTCAGGGCCCAACCGATCTCTTGCTCGAGACGCGGTAGCTGCCAGTCTTCGAGTTTGAGTTCGCCGCTCTCGCGGAGTTGCTTGGCGAGAGCGCTCACGAGCTTTCGCCGATTGGGTTCTAAGGTCAGCGCTCGTAAGTGGCGATCCTCGCGGTACTGCGTGACCAAGTTGAGTGCGGCTCGGTGAAACGTGCCCGCGCGTACGTCGCGCACGCCTTCGCGGAAGAGTCGCCGGCGAAGTTCGTCACCGGCCTTGCGAGTGAAGGTCATGGCGAGTACTTGATCGGGTGCGACGTCATGGTCCACGACGCGACGTTGGATTCGCAACGTCAAAACGTGGGTTTTGCCCGAGCCCGCAGTCGCTCGAACGAGATGGCGGCGCGCCGGAGACATCACGGCCTCACGCTGCTCAGGTGTCAGGCCGATGAGCAGTTCGTTCGAGAAGGTTGCTTCGTCACTCATGGTGTCTACGACGCTACCGGTAGGTCGTGACGTGGTCTTGGGCTAGCAAAGGGCTTCACTAACCTGAAGGAAGTGCTGCGCAGCTACGGTGATTCGAATCTCTTTGGAGAGTCTTACGGTGAGGGTCCGGCTCGAGTGGTGTGGCTTCACGGCTGGGCTCGCAGCGGCGAGGACTTTCGCGCCGCAGCCCGCGAATTGGCCCAACGTGGCGTGGCCTCGGTCACCCTTGACCTGCCGGGATTTGGGGCCTCGCCGTCTCCGCGCGTCGCGGGTGGCGCACGCCACTACGGCGAACTTATTCTTCCCGCGCTGAGCGAGATCGCCGACGAGCCAGTGGTGCTCGTTGGGCACTCCTTTGGTGGATGCGTGAGCACGGTGATCGCGAGTACGCACCCTGAGCTCGTTCGTTCGCTGGTGCTCGCGGGGGCGCCTCTTTTACGAGTCACACCGTCGGCGCGCGCGCCACGAAGGTATCGAATGGTGCGCTGGCTACACGCTAAGGGCGTAGTGAGTGACGCGCGACTAGAGGCCGCGCGCCAAAAATATGGCTCGAGCGACTATCGAAGAGCGCAAGGCGTGATGCGCGATGTTTTGGTCGCGAGTGTCAATGAGAGCTACGAGACCGAACTCGGCGGTCTCGGCGCCCCGGTCGTGCTTCTGTGGGGTGAGAAGGACTTCGTGGTGCCACTCGACGTGGCGCGTCGCTCCGCGTCGCTACTCAAGGCGACGCACGTGGAACACGTGGTTGAAGGTGTGGGCCATCTCGTGCCTCTTGAGGCGCCCGAAGCGCTCGTGAGTGCTGTTGAAGAGGCCCTACTCTTATGATCGTGGTGGGTGCGACACTCGTCACGGTCCTTCTCGCGCTGGCCTACGTCGCGCAAGTGTCGCGCTGGTTGCGCGTACTGCAACGCGAGCACTACGACCCGCGTTCGATGCTTCGTTTTCTCGCTCGATGGTCCTCACCGTTGGTCGCCGGAGCGAAGGCGCGCCCACCCGCGCATCCGCGCTCGCGAGCGTATCCGCGCCAGCGAGCGTTTCCGCGCCGTCCCTTCACCTTGAGCCACGCGTTTATCGTCGCTATTGCGGCCTCGGCCGTGCTCCAGGCGTATGTCCTGCTCGCCATTGTCGCAGCGAGTTATGGCCTGTTCTGTCCCCAGGGACTCTCGATTCGAGGAAAGTCCAGTCCCTTGGAGTGGACTCTGCGACTTCGTAGCGTGGCGCTACTCGCCGGCGGACTCTCACTGATCGTGGCCGTGCTCGGCGCGTTCACGCGCGAACCGTTCCTGGGGGCCGTGGTCATGGTGTTAGCGGTGCCTCCCGTACTTGATCTTTCGACACGTCTCCTTCAACCGCTCGAAGAGCGCCGAGCCCAGAAGTTCGTGAACCAGGCGGTGGCGCGACTCGAGCGAGTCCGTCCTACGGTGGTAGCGATTACTGGATCGTACGGTAAGACCTCGACGAAGCAGTATCTCGCCGAGCTCTTGCGTAGTGACGGTGCGGTCGTCGCGTCACCGCGAAGTTATAACAACCGCGCCGGTCTGTCGCGGGCCATCAATGAAAACTTGGCCGAAGGGACGCACGTCTTCATCGCCGAGATGGGCACTTACGGACCCGGCGAGATTCGCGCGCTTACTTCGTGGTGCGTGCCTGAGATCGCGGTCGTCACCGTCATCGGTCCAGTTCACTTAGAGCGCATGAAGACGCTCGACGTCGTCGAGGCGGCCAAGCGCGAGGTCACCGAAGGAGCCAAGACCGTCGTGCTCAATGTCGACGACCCGCGCCTCGCGAAATGGCCCGCGTCGCTTCGAGCGGCGGGCAAGCGGGTGATCCCCGTCGGCTCGACCAGTGCAGAGGCGGAGGTGCGCGTCACGCTCGAAGCCCATCGCTGGACCCTCCTCGTGGAGGGCGTGAATCTCGGAGTGATTGACGAAGTCGTGGGCGTGCAACCCACGAACCTGGCCTGTGCGCTGGGCGCGGCGCTTGCACTCGGCGTCAGTCGTACCGAGTTGCTGGAGCGCGTTCGTGGCGTGTTGCCCGTCGCCAATCGTTTGAACGTGGTGACGGCGGACTCAGGAGTGGTCGTCATTGACGACACCTTTAACGCGAACCCCGCCAGTGCGAGGGCCGCTCTGAAGGTCCTGTCGTCACTCGATCTCACGGGCCGTCGTGTTGTCGTCACGCCGGGACTCGTGGAGCTGGGCGCCGAGCAACACTCGGAGAATCTGCTACTCGCTCAGCGCATCGCGGGCCTCCCCGCCGAGCTCGTCGTCGTCGCTCGAACGAACTTTGAAGCGCTCGCGACCGGCTACGACCAAGCGCCAAGACGTTTTGACACGCGTAACGAGGCGGTGGCGTGGATTCGCTCTTCTCTCGTGCCCGGCGACGCCGTGTTGTACCTCAACGACCTGCCCGACCACTACCCTTGAGGTCTTAGTGGCGTGCTCGAGAGGTGATCGGTGATGTTTGGTGTGCTCTTTGGCGGTCCTTCGCCCGAACACGACATTTCGATCCTGACCGGACTCCAGGCGCTGCACGAACTTGAGGGTGCCGGGCACGCCCCGGTGGGCATTTATTGGACCAAGACGGGATCTTTTTTCTCCGTGGCCAGCGACGTCGAGGCGGAGGCCTTCCTCGATGGCGTGCCCAAGGGCTCGAGCGAACTCGCGCTGCACCAGGGTGACGAAGGCGGCTTTTACGCGAGTGGCGGGCGTCTCGGGCGCGGACGTCATTTGGCCCTCGATGCCATCGTGCTCGCCACGCACGGCGGACCGGGAGAAGATGGCACCCTTCAGGGCGCGCTCGATCTCGCAGGCGTCGATTACACCGGACCTACCCTGGCTGGCGCGGCGTTGGGCATGGACAAGTGGATGTTCGCCTCGCTCGTCGAACGAGCAGGTCTTCCCACGTTGCCCCGGGCGCTCCTTCGGAGCGAGACGACGTCGTTACCCTTCGAAGGGCCTTACATTTTGAAGCCTCGTTTTGGTGGTTCGTCGATCGGCATCGACGTCGTGAGCGATTTGCTCACCGCGAAAGCGCGCCTAGGCTCGAACCCGCACCTGGGCAATGGCTGCGTCGTCGAGCCGTACCGTCACGACCTGACCGATTTACAGATCGCCCTGCGGACCTATCCCTCGCTCGATCTCTCGGCCATCGAACGACCTCTTCGCCCCTCCGGCGGCGCCGAGATACTCAACTACCGCGATAAGTACGTGGGCGGTGAAGGGATGGTCTCGGCCCCCCGCGAGTTGCCGGCGAGACTGCGCGCTGATCAGCGTGATGAGATCATTCGATACGCCACGACCATTGCCGCTCTCGCGGCGGTGCGCGGCGTCGCGCGAATCGACTTCTTGGCGAGTGACGCCGAGCTCTACGTGAACGAGATCAATACCATTCCCGGTTCCCTGGCCAAACATCTCTTTGTCGATCCGCCGCTGGCGTTCGCGACGTTACTTCGAGACTTGTTGAGTGAAGCGCGCGAACGACCAGCTCATCGCTACGGCGCCGCGGGAGCGGACGGCGTCGTTCTTCGTGCCGCGGGATCCATCGCCGCCAAACTCGCGTAACCGGGGCACGCGGCTCAAGGCGTCGCTGAGCGCGTCGCTGAAGGGATCGATGAGGAGTCCTTGTTGTAGCGCCCAAAAGGCCATCTCGTAGTTGCGACGCTCCAAGGAGCTGTGGTGCAGCGCGAGCGCGGCCCACTCGCCGTCGCGCGCGAGACGCGCGCCGTGGCCCTCGGCGAGAAACCACTCAAAGCCCCGCAGCGCGCTCGCGAGCGGTTCACCTTTTATGAGCAGAAGCGCCTGGTGGGCGAGGGGCGACGCGTCGCTGACGGGTAGTTGGCGAGCGCGGCTAATCAACGTTGAGAAGAGTTCGACGTCACTGGACAGTCCGTGCGTGACGTAGAGGCCTGAAGATGTCACGGGATGAAGTCGCGGACCACGCGTGTCGAGACCGAGACTTCGTCGCACCGCGCTCGCGGTATTGGCAAGGGTGCGATTGGAGGCGTCCACGTCGGCGTGGGTCAAGACGCGCGAACGAAGTCGTTCCCCGGTTACGGGTTCGTGACGATGCAGCGCAAGGTACGCCACCATCTCGACGCACCGGCGTCGAAGCGTTGGCGTGAAGGGCTCGAGCAGTCCTACGACCTGGGGATCGGCGCGCAAGAGTTCAACGCGAAGATCACTGGACAAGGGTGCGTCAACGGGGTTTAGACGCGCGAGCCCGTTCGTGGGTTGCCGGGGATCGGCGTAGGGCTGCAGCGTGATCGCACACGCGGCTAGCTCGTCGTCAAGATCAGTTGCGGCGCCCAGGTAGATGACAAGGATGTGGCGCAGGGATCGAGTGGCCAGGAAACGTAAGAGTTCCGATTC
The DNA here is from genome assembly GCA_003134515.1 of Acidimicrobiaceae bacterium. Classification (GTDB taxonomy): domain Bacteria; phylum Actinomycetota; class Acidimicrobiia; order Acidimicrobiales; family RAAP-2; genus RAAP-2. The sequence continues at coordinate 26,898 of PLBM01000082.1, forward strand.
GCTTTTGGCGAAGAGCAGTTTGCCTTCATGCAATGCGACGACGTTCGCCGCCACGTCGTCGCCGCTCCATGACGGCAGTATCGGCAGTCGACCGCCCTCGCGGGCGAAGCCGACGAGCGAACCATTCGAAGTGACTTCCAGGACGCAGGCGACTACCGGGGTAATGGGCGCGTTCGTCGTGAGCGCCAGCGTCGTGTCACTTACGTCCAGCACGCCCTCGAGCGAATCACCAATGAGGTGCGCGAGCTGACCAATGAGTTCGGGGTTCCTTGCGCGCAACAACTCCATTGACTCTTCGACATCCAGTTCCTCGAGGTTGTCGGGCAGCTGGCGAAGTAGGTCACTTCGTCGTTTGGCCATGAGGGCCATGGGCACGCCGGCGAGTCCGAAGGTTGCACTCGGCGCGTGATGAAGCGGATGGGACGAGGTCGTCGAAACGCCGGCGAAGGGGACACTCATCGCCGCGGGCGGCTTCAGCGTCAGACTTGACGTGGGTATTAATAAGGACAGCAGCGCCACGACGAACCCGGCCAACCATGCACTGCCGCCCCCGCTGACGCGCCGGCCCTGCTTGAGACGCCACACATTGACAACGACTTGGATGAGAAAGCCCAGCCAAAACATCGTGAGCAACACGAGCAGAGCGCGAATCAGCGTGCCGTGGTTCTCGTTCGTCGCGACTCGCCACTTCGTAAAAACGACGTAGGGCAACAGCGCGAAATACGCCACGAGCGCGGCCCCGTGCACGCGCGCCGCGAACGGTCGCGTTACGTGACGGGGGTTAGTTGCCACGTCAGAGAGGTCGCGGGCGAAACGGCGCGGATGATGAGCTGACAGCTCTCCTTCGAGCCGACCACGATCTCGGTCTGGACCGCTGTTTCGAGATTGGCGCACTGCACCGTGGTGCGCGCCTGCGAGCTCGTGGCGATCAACCAGGTGCCGGGACCTTCGAGCGGGACGTCGGCGACGTCGAAGGATGGACGAAGCCGACCCGTGAGCGCGCCGCTCGTCGCGCTCACGGCGTGCGCGAAGGCGACGGGCTTGACGCTCGAAGCGATCTCGTTCGAGGAGGAGTTGACGCTCGGCGAGTTCGTCGCCGCGATAGTCAACAGCGGTCGACTCGCGAGCGTCGTGCTGGTCGTCGTCGTGGTCACCGCGAGCACGCGCGCTGGGGTACTCGTGGTGGTCGATGAGAGGCCCGTCGTCACTCGAAGCGTTGTTGTCGAGATCGGTGGCGAGGAAGTGACGCGCGGCGTCGAACTCGACGCGGTCAAGGTGAAAACCAGGACCAGTAGTAAGAGGGGACTGGACCACGTGACCCAGTGAGTGCTCTTGAGAGAGTGGGGCATTCGCATGGTGGTCCTCGCACGGTACTCGGTCTGTTTCACGCAGAAATTTGCTCATATAGTGTCGTCGCTACTTAGAGTAAATAGCGCACCGCGAAGTGCTGGAGTTCGCTCTGGAGCGTCAGTGGGGCACTGTGGTCGCGGGCCGCGAGCTCGCGCAAAGAGCGTCCCTCGAAGACCCGCGCGTAGGTGAGTCGGACCAATCGGTCGTGCTCGCCGCCTCGCAAGCTTTCGAGCCGTGTGAGCAGCGGCGACGACGCGGCTGCCGGTTCGTCTACTTGATCAAAGTGTGAGACGCAGCGCAGCGCCGCCTTCTCCTTCAAGAGCCACCGACGCAGTCGTCCTCGAAGGGCCGAGAGTAGATCCGGGGCCGCGTACTGTCGCGACTGCCCGGCCCAGTCCACCAGTAACTCACTGAGAAGCGAGATGGCCATGGAGAGCGTTTCGCTCGGATCGTCAATGATTCCCTCGCCGAAGCGCAGCTGGCGACAGACACTGACGACGCCGGGCAACAACGTCTGTAAGAGGGCCCGATGGACGTCGGGGTCGCAGGCCTCTTCTAAGAGCGCGCGAACAATCTGCGCCCGCTCCAAGACGCTGCGTCCGCTTCGAGTCTCTAAGAGCGCCACGACGTCGTGCAGATCACCCAGTGCGTTGAGCTGAAGTTCGGGGTGGCGCGCCGCCACGCGGCCACAGGCGTCGCGCGCGCTCGGGCGTCGACCGGCCCGACGCCATTCAAGTCGCAGATTGCCCAGAAGGTCGAGGTTGGTTGTCATGGGCCTCAGTAAAAGAGCCCGCGCGCACTTGGTCGCCCCTACGCGCGCGCCGCCGGCAGTGACATTTCTCATGACGATCAGCGTGGACCAGCGCGCGCACCTCGCGGCGCACATAGTGGCGACGTAGGCTGGGCCGATGGATATCGAATCCTTTTATGAACAGAACGAGGCCCGTCGCGAAAGTGCCGAGTTCGAGTTCGGCGGTGAATGGACCGATGCCTCGGACAATGAGTACGAACTGTCGTGGGTCGAAGCGACGGGCGAGCTCTACTTGATGGTTGAGCCGGATGCGCTCGTCACTGAGGACATGTTCGGCGATTTCTTGGTGTCCGATGAGCCGGTGAACGATCTCACGGTTGTCGTGATCGGTAAGGTCCCTTCACTGGCCGCTCTCGAGGATCTGCTCGAAGGTTGGGAAGAGGCGATGCTCGAGGAGAATTCGCTCGTCTGGCTCTACGAGCGGCTGCCCCGGATTTCCTAGAGATAGGGCGACGAAGAGTCCGCGACTTTGCACAGTCGCGTGAGCGACGCCACTAAGTGCGCTATTGGCACGCGTTCGGCTTCGTTGATCGTGGTCATGAGCGGGTTCCAACTTCCATCCAGGGAAGTTGCCGCCGCCGCCGAAGGGGTCGCCTTTAGGAGTTGACTTAGCGCGCGGGCTTGAAGTTGCCTCTGTTGAGTAGTACTCAACCCCGGTTGCTCGCTCTGTTTTTCGAGCGCGAGCGCGCGTTTTACGTTGACGCACGAATGGCGCACGTCGGCCACCGCGCTACTCGATGCGCATGACGCGAGCATCACGCTCGCCAACGTGAGTGTCGCCAGGACGCCGAGCGGCCGAACTAGCCGAGCCACGAGTCAGCGGATTGGAGCAGGAAATCGCTCACGCTGCGCCCGCGCTC
>PLBM01000061.1 GCA_003134515.1 Acidimicrobiaceae bacterium
CCGCGAGCGTGACCCTCTACGCCGAGTGGTCCGCACCGCCCCCGCCGCCTCAGCTCTTTACGGTCACTTTCAACTCCGAGGGTGGTTCCGCCGAATCGGCGATTACCCAGTCGACCGCGGGTGCGGCGATCACCTTACCGACTCCCAGTTCTGTGGGCGAGAACTTTACCGGCTGGTTCACTGCACCGGTTGGCGGCGCACTTGTTGGTGTCGGCGGGGCCTCCTACACCCCGAGCTCTAACGTCACCCTCTACGCACAGTGGTCCACTGCGTTTACTTACGTGGTGGTGTACAACGCTGAGGGGGGAAATGTCGCTCCGACGTCCGCAGACTTCAACACCGGTGATCTCGCGTTGACGCTGCCTAGCCCGAACTACGCGGGCTACACCTTTGACGGTTGGTACACGGCCCAATACGGTGGCACGTTTGTGGGTGGCGCCTCGGCGTCGTACACCCCGAGCGGTCCCGTTCCTTCAATCGCTCTTTACGCCGACTGGACACCTATTACGTACCACGTCACTTACGACCCCAACGGCGGCGCCGTGGGTACGACGTCAGTCGTCTACGTCACGGGTACTCCGGCGCTCACGTTGCCGACGCCTACCTTGGCCGGCAGCACCTTCAGCGGTTGGTTCACGGCTGCTTCGGGCGGTACTCTCGTTGGAGCCGCCGGTGTCCTTTTCATCCCCACGTCGTCTCCCGTCACGCTCTACGCCCAGTGGACCTCGTCGCCGGTTACCGACACCGTCAATTTCGACCCCAATGGCGGCAGCGGATCGGTCAGCGCCAAAACGGGCGTCGATGGCAAGTCCGCTGTGTTGCCGAGCCACGCGGGCTTTAGCGCGCCGGCTGGCTACGCGGCATTCGCTGGATGGTCCACGAGCTCGGGTACCGGCAACACGGTTGACTACAACGTCAACTCTTCCTACGTCTTTTCGGGCGCCGTGGGATTGAGTGGGTCCTCCGTGACGTTGTACGCCGTGTGGCTGCCGAGTGCGGCGGGGGGTGCGCCGGTGTTTACAAGTACCTATTCGCCGACCTTCCCCTACGGCAACGAGACCCCCCAGACGGTGACCGCCACGGGTTCGCCCGCCATCGTTCTCTCGGTCACCTACAACGAGGGTGCGTCATTGCCGGCGGGCGTGTCGTTCGTGGATAATGGCGGTGGAAACGGGACCCTGACGCTCGATCCGATCACCACGTTGCCGGGCACCTACGTACTGGTCTTTACGGCGATCAACGCCGAGGGCTCCAATACTCAGATCTACACCTTTAGCGTGACGTCGCCCTATGCGCCGACGTCGGTTGTGGCAACGACTGATCTCAGTAAGGCCAACTCGGTGAAGGTCACCTGGGTCGCCCCGGCGGACGGCGTCGTGACGAGCTACGTCGTGACGCCCACCAACGTGTCACCGGGGGGTGTCGTGGGCCCCGCCATCAATAACGTCTCGGTGACCACGAGTTGCGCGGGTGTCAGCGGGCTCTGTCTCGAGGTCACCGGCCTGTTGGGCGGCGACACCTACAACTTCGTGGTCACGGCCATCTTCGACTCGGGCGGTACAGAGTCGTCGGCCACGTCGAATTACACCTTGCCGACAGTCGTGGCGCCGAGCGGCGCCACGGGTTCGAACGCGGCGGGATCCCATTCGGACTCGCAGGCCGGATCCTCGACCGCCGCGATTGGCACCGTGGGAGCGGTTGGTTCGATCACGGCCACGGCGATTGGCCAGGGGATCGTGTCGGTAGGCGTCTACTCGAACAACCCCGCTGCCGGCGTCTTCAAAGTCGCGGGCGGAACCGTCTCTTACGACGTGTCAATCTCTCCGGACTCGCAGTTCACGAGCGTCAGTTTCGAACTCTGCGGCGTGGGAACGAACGGGGAGATCGATTGGTTCGACTCGCTCAACGCTACAAGTTACGCCGTGCAGCCCGCGCCCGTTGCCGTGAGTGGCTCGCCGACCTGTTACACCGTGAACCTCAACGCCACGTCAGTGCCGAAGTCCAACGACCGGACCCTTTATGGATCGATCTTCTACGTGCCAAAGGTAAAGGGCTCGCCTTCGTCGAAGGGGAAGAAGCCCCTCAAGGTGATCATCACGCTCGACCCGTTCGTGACCGGTTCCGCGGTGCTCTTGCCAAGGATGAAAGTTCAGCTGATCAACTTGGCCAAGACCATCAAGAAGGACATCGGCAAGTCGGTGGTCATCACGGGCTTCACCGACTCTCGAAGCGCAGTCGCCTACAACTTGGCCCTCGGGCTTGCCCGAGCCACTAGCGCGAATGTCTACTTGCGCGCGCAACTTGAGCGTCTCGGAGTGAAGATTAACTTCTCGATACAGGTGATCACCAAGGGCCTGACCAGTCCGGCGGCTTCCAACACGACTTCAACGGGCGAGGCCAAGAACCGTCGAGTGGTCCTGGTGGCGATGCTCTATTGAGACCCACGCGCTCGACGCTTCGTGCGCTGGCGTGACAAAAAAAAGGGTGAAACAGTTCCGTCTAACGGATCGACGGACCACGCTCTAGGAGGGCGATCTGTCGTTTGGTAGCGACCGCTCGGTACGCGTCTTCGCAGAACATCTCGATCTCGTCGAAGTCCGGTTTGGCGTTGAGGCGCACGCCGATCCATCCACGGGCGCCGACGTACGGTGGCCGAAAGATACGATCTGGCGCCATCGCGATGAGTTCCTGCTGGGCTCCGGGGAGTGCGGCGCACCACATCTGCGCGAAATGGTGCTCGTGGTGACTCTCGATCATGAGCGCGGCGAACTGCTTTTTGACGAAGAACGCCGGCGCACCGTGGCTCAGTCGTTCGGTCACTTCGGGTAGCGCCATGCAGATGGCTCGCACGCGATCTTCGACGTCGTTCTTCGTCATGAAGTGACTCTAGGCATCGTTGCCCAAAGTTACGAAATCAGTGTTTAATGTCGCCCGTTGCACGCCCAGAATCTTTGACGTGACGTCGTGCGACTACTTGACGACGATCGTGCCCAGCATGAACGTATGTACCGCGCAGAAGTAGTGGTACTTGCCGGGCTTCTTTGGTGCCTTGAAGCTTTTGGTCTTGCCCGGAAAGATATTGCCAGTATTGAACTGACCACCGTTTGCGTCAACGCTGTGAACGGCCGAGTCCTTGTTTTCCACCTTGATCGTGGCGCCGGGTGCGACCTTGAGTGTCATGGGTTTGAATATGAAGTTCGAAATGATGATGGTGTTTGACGTACTCGTCGTGCCCGAGGCGCCCACCGAAGGGCCCGTCGCCACGCTCAGCGCCGCCGTGCCAAGGAGGAGTATGCCGGTTACTAGGAAGGCACTGGACTTGACAAGATTGCGTTTCATCATCATGCGACTGCCTCCGTGGTCGAACCGAACGCCACCGGTCGGCCCGGCGCGCTAGGTGTTCCAGGATACTCAAAGAAGAGGCGAATCAGTCTGGCATCGTGGAGTGCACGCCGAAGCAAACTCCGAGCATTCAAAGAACTCTCCCCTCGGACTCGTCCATGCAATAGCATTTGACGATTTCTGTTGTGATGACGAATCGCGACGCGCCCGTGCGCTCGCGCCAAGGAGTGGTCACGTGACGTTGATTGTCGAACCGGCCAATCGGGCGCCGGAGAAAGGGCTGAAGACCGGCGCCCTGGGCTTGATCTCGAGCGTGGTCATTGGCATTGCGTCGACCGCCCCGGCTTACAGCATGGCGGCGACGCTCGGTTTCGTGGTCGTGGCCATTGGCCTGCAGGCGCCGGTCGTTACGATCCTCGCCTTCATCCCGATGTGGTTCATCTCCATTGCCTTTCAGCAGATGAACCGGGCCGA
>PLBM01000112.1 GCA_003134515.1 Acidimicrobiaceae bacterium
GTCGAAGCCACCTCTTGATCTTAGCCGTTCACGATGCTATAATCCTGACATCATTCGGAAAACCGATGTATGAGCGGAATTGAGGTTGGGCGATGATTAAGCCGGCAATGATCAACACACCGATGGCAACACATATTGGTCACCGTGAGGCAATGCGGCTCGCGGAGACCGAGTTCGCGCGAATCGTTTCCCAACTACGCGCCTTGTCTCCTGAGGATTGGAGCCGAACCACCGTATGCGAGTTGTGGGACGTGCGAGCCATGGCCGGCCACGTTCTCGGAATGGCCGAGGCGCAAGCTTCGGTCCGTCAGTTCGCCCACGACTTCAGGGTGGCGAAAAAAAGGACGGCCGGGAAGATGATTGACGCGATGACTGCTACGCAAGTGCGCGAGCGATCGTCACTGACCCCCGCGGCGGTCATCGAACGCCTCGCCGCGGTGGCACCCAAGGCCGTGAAGGCCCGGCAACGTACACCGGCACCGATACGCTGGGCCGTACGCATGAAGCAGGAACCACCCTTTGATGCGGAGAGGTGGCAGCTCGGCTACCTCGTCGACACGATCNNTTCACCCGCGACACATGGATGCATCGCCTCGACATAAGTCGAGCTACCGATCAGTCGATGGAGCTCACCGCCGATCACGACGGGCGCCTGATCGCCAACATTGTCGCCGAGTGGGCCCTCCGCCACAGCCAGCCGTTCACCTTGAACCTCACGGGAGCAGCCGGCGGCAGGTGGAGGGTCGGTGACGATGGGGAACATCTGGAGATGGACGCCCTCGATTTCTGCTGGGTCGTCGGTTCCCGCCAAAAGGGAAACGCGCTCCTCACCACGGAGGTCCCGTTCTGATGAGCATCACCAACGTCACCCAGCAGCGTGTGAGTTCAAGTCCCGTCTTGGACACGAACCCGCACGCTCGAAGTGACCGCGGCTCTTCCATCCTTAGCGAAGACCTGCAAAGGGTAAGACCTNNAAGACCTGCAAAGGGTAAGACCTGCAAAGGGTAAGACCTGTTCAAATATAAAGCTTTCCGCGCGAGAATCGTTATCTGCTGGACGAGCTCCAGTTTAGGAAGCGCTAATTCGTGCTGGCTCGATTCAGCGTGCGCGCGAGGATGCCCAGCGTGGCCCGCAGCGACGCCTCGGGTATCACCGGAAAGTTGATGCGAGTTCGGTGCGCTTCATGCACGTTTGACCAGTCGTAGTACGAGGTCACCAATGTTCCTTCTTCGACCGGCTCGAGCACATATCCATACACGTAGCCCATGGGTGGATCGATCATGGGGTGCTCGATCGTCCAGGCGATCTCTCGGTCCTTTACGAACGCCGTGATCCGGATCGACACGCTGTACTTTCCGAGGGGAACGTCGTTCAGCGCTTCGCGGTCCATGTGCACGAGAAAGGTGTCGTCAACCTGGGTCACTGGAGCGCCCTCGGAGCTCATCAACATGCCCGAAGCGTCGATCTGCACGTGCCCGTCGGGATCGCACAAGAGCGAAAAGATCACACTCGCCGGGACAGGGATTGTTCGTTGAACTTCAATACGCTGCTCACTCATCCTCACATCATGGCACTTGAAATCCTTCCAACACTTTTGAAGGTGCCGCTTCTCTCATCAATCGCCAATGCATGGTTGCAAAACCGTGGCGTCGGGTCACCGACACCTGGTCGATGATCGCGCTTTGCCACGGATGCTCGCGAACACCCCTCATACGTCTATCGTTCTTCTCTGATGACGATGTGTGAGATCTATCAATGATCATCTTTCGGAACTACCAACGCGCCCTTTTTCGAGTCGCGATCGGAGTCTTACCACTCTTTGGTTCAATTGGCATACTCACGTTTACTGGTTCGACCGCCGCGCTGGCCTCGACAGCAATCCCCACTTGCTCTTCCAGCCAGCTCACAATGGCGGCCGACCAAGGATCAGGTGCGTACTCCGCCGCCGGCAATCAAGGCGTTGCCTTTCTCATCGTCAACATAAGCAAACGCGCGTGCAGCCTTAAGGGCTATCCGAAGTTCCGATTTTTCCCCTCCACGTACAAAGGCACGTCAACCCACGTCACCGATAACGGGGGAGGCCAGATCTTCGTCACCGTGGCGCCGCGACAGGTCGTGATCAAGCCCGGCGCCACCGCCTCCTTCGGACTCAACTACGGCGACGCGTATAACCAAAGCGACCCCAACGCCGGTCCCTGCATGACCCAGAGCGCCACGGCGTGGCTCCCCGTGTGGCCACACCCGTATTCAGTTCCATTCACCACGACGGTGAACATCAACTTTTGTTTTGCGGGTTTCCATTTCGGTGTGACGTCCATTCAGCGCGGGCCAGTTCCCAAGCAGAGGTAGGTCCGGGCTGATGTGTTGGCCACCTAAAAGATGTCTGCGTCGTACGCCATTCGCCATTGCTAAGTAGCAAAGCTGTTTCGTCGGATCTCCGACACCAATCAGCGACTTCAACGCTGATGTGAGCTGCGATGGCCCTGGTGTAGTTCGTGCTGTCGAGACGCCCCAAGAAGATTCCTTAGACTGCTGTCGTGCTTGAAGCGACTGGTTCCGGCGTCGCCCGACACCCAACGATCGTCTCCGTCCACCCATTCCTGCCGTCGCACACCTCAAGGAGAGCACGCCAATGACGCAAAGTGGCGACGAACCGGTACGAATCGGCATCCTTTGGCGCGGCGATCGGACTTTTCAGTCGCCAGCACCGCGACCCGATCGACAGCTCGGCCCTCTCTTCGAAGCATTTTCCAAACTCAACGTCACCATCGTGATGATTCCTTTCACCGACGACGCTCTAGATGAGGTCCGAGAGGAACTCCTCAGTTGCGACGGCGTACTGGTGTGGGTGAATCCCATCCAGGACGGGGCCAATCGCGCGGCGCTTGACTCACTTCTCTATGAAGCATCCGCGCAGGGAATATTCGTCTCCGCGCACCCCGACGTGATCATGAAACTCGGAACGAAAGAGGTGATCTTTCACACCCGCGAGCTTGGCTGGGGGTGCGACACCGCCCTCTACCGTTCTCCCGCGGACTTAAAGAAGCGATTTCCTATTCGACTCACCGAGCGCGGCCGACTCGTTCTAAAACAGGGCCGTGGCAACGGCGGTAACGGAGTGTGGAAGGTCGAGCTGGTCGCGGAGGACTCCAAAGCCGGTCCCGATCAACTAGTCCGCGTCCAGGATGCGCAGCTGCGCGACGGTTCGTCGGAAATGATGACGCTCGCCGCCTTCATGGATCGCTGCGAGGAGTACTTCGCGTGGTCGAGCTGTCTCGTCGACCAGGAGTACCAAGACCGATTGGCGGACGGGATGCTTCGCTGCTACCTCACCCACGACGAGGTCGTGGGCTTTGCTCGCCAGCGGCCGAAGGGATTGTTGACGCTCGAACCGGGAGAGTTACCAGTCCAGTCTCCGCCCTCGGTGATGGAGGGACCGGACATACCCGCTTATCAGGCACTGCGAGTCAAGGTCGAGCGCGAGTGGGTGCCGCAGATGAAAACCATCCTCGGCCTCGAGCCCGAGTCGCTGCCGGTGATCTGGGACGCGGACTTCCTCTACGGGGCGAAGGACGCAGCCGGGGAAGACACGTTCGTACTTTGCGAGATCAATATCAGTGCCGTGTGGCCGTTCCCGCCGATGGCATCCGAAAAAGTGGCCGCCGCAGCCCTGCGAAGGAGCCAAGCGGCGAGAAGGTCCAGGTCCTAGCGGCATCAATCTCCGAAGTGAGGATCGGGGTCTCGGATCGTCGGGTTCAATGAGGCACGTCTCGGAGGTCGCCGGGTAGTCCCACCCGATCCGAGCCGAGCGGTAAGAGGGCGCTGATCCGAGTAATGACGACGACTGTGAGGGCGACCCACGGCGCGAAGGGTGCGAGTACGACGGCCGCGATCGACAGAGCAATTACCCCGTACCAGATGGTGATAGCGGCGCGGTTACCCGTGGGGTCGCGCGAGGCGACGAGTAGTCCGTGCCGGTGCGCGTACTCGGCCCCGAGCGAGGAGATCAGCGCGCCCACCAAGATGACCAGACTGACCGCCTCGACGCCGACCCAAAAATCTGCCCGTCCGTAACCCTTGGCGAGCAAGAGCGTCGCGAACGGGATCAGCGTCACGTTGAGCGTGTTGGCAATCACCAGCAACGTCATGTAATGATCCACACCCTTTAGCTGTCGAAGTGAGCGGTGAGAGAGGACCCACGCACCACTGATCCAAAGAAAGCCCAGGAGCACGCTGACGAGCGCCGCGCGCTGAGTGTAGATCTGGTGCGCGAGACCGTTGTGTGAGGTATCGGTCGCGACCTTGAGATTAAGGATGAGTACCGTCGCCGCAATGGCGAGGATGGCGTCGGTGAAGATCTCGAGTCGATTCGTCGAGTGCAGCGCTTGCTCACTCGGGCGAAACGTATAGATCCGGTGCCAGTAACTCTTTGGCGTCCCTTCGCTCGGTGTCAAGATTCCCCTATCTCCGCCCAGCTCATCATTCAAAGACGATAACTGAACGGACCTTCAACGACGTGTTGGCACGCACACCAACAAACACTTGCGACGGCCAACGCTCGATCTCTTACTCCAGTGTTAGTTGGAGGCCAGTCCTCGCCCCGATGAACTCCAAATGCGGGGCAGCGCGTCGGGCGATCTCGAGGCGAGCCTCGGTACTTGCTCCGGGAGGCACATGGGTGATCACCGTGGTACGTGGCGACAACTCCCGAGCCACGGCGGCGGCCTCCGCGGCGTCTAGATGAAACGCTGAGTCATCACCGCTGCGGATCTCCAGCGTGCACTCCACCAACGCGAGATCGGCCCCGACGAAGTTCGCCGCCACGTCCCACGAGGGTCCCGTGTCGGCGCTGTACACGACGCGGCGGCCACCTAGAGAGACGCACGTCGCGAGACAGGGCATCTGATGCGTGGTCTGTGAAAACTCCATCGCGAAATTAGCGACATTCATTCGACTGCCATTACTGACGACAACAAGAATGTCGTCGACGAGTTCAAAGGGGGCACGCACGATCGCGGCCATCGTCTCTTCTGAGGCGAGGAGACGGGGTCTGTCACGCCAGATACCCTTCGAGTTCATAAACGCTTCGAGATCGGCAGCGTGGTCAGCGTGTGCGTGACTAATGAAAATGGCGTCAAGTCGGGTTTCCGGCGCCAGCTCGTTAAACGACGCAAACGATCCGTGGCCGCAGTCGAGCAGCACTGCGGCACTCTCGGTCTCGATCAGGTAGCTCGAGCAAGGTTGCCGCAATGTTCGGTCGTACGATGAGCCGGCACAACCAAGCACCGTTATTAGAACCTTTTCGTCGGGGTTACTAATCACGGGTGACGATGAACCTCAAGAAGTGCTCGGTGCCAGTCGCCTCAACAGCTCGTCGAATCGATCGCGATACTCGGGATGAGTTCGCCGCTTGATGTCCAGACCGTCGCCCAACGCGCGCGGTACGAGGTGAAAGTGAACGTGAAAAACGTCTTGTTGTGCGCCGATTCCCGAACTGTTCAAGATTTGGAGGTTTCGCAATCCGAGTTTCGATTCATAGAGTGAGACCACGGTTTTGATGGTGTGCGCGACCTGCAACAGTGATACCTCGGGCATCGCAAAGATGTCGGCGAAGTGCTCCTTTGGCACGACCAGCGTGTGATACTCGCTCACCGGGTCAACGTCGAAAAAGGCGTACGTACTTTCGTCCTCGTAGACCTTCCACGAAGGTTGACGGCCTTGCACAATGTCGCAAAAGATACACTCACTCATGTGGTTACTGTATAGAACAGTTCACTGACGGTCGTCTCGTGACGCGCCGCCACACTCTGGTCCCAAAGGCACGATAATTCTGGTGAAGCCATTTCGAGCCTCTTCGGTGAGCGGATCTCTCTACTCGCACCGCCAGCGATGGCTCAAGCCCGGTCGACAACAGTTTGCCGTCGCACTGACGCTCCTCCAGCTCATTTTTTCTGGGGGCGTACTCTCGCCCGGCGCGACATCGGCGTCGGCGTGGGCGTCAACAGCGCCCACTGTCGCGGCTTTCGGCGCCCCTTTTCTCGGCGCCCCGCCGACCATTAGTCCCGCCGTCGTCGCCATTGCGACGACGGCCGACGGCTCGGGTTACTACGTCCTTCGTTCGAACGGCCAAGTCGCGGCGTACGGCGCGCCCAACTACGGTTCGCTCGCGCCAGGCAGCTTGCCCAATGGCATCACGGCCACGGGCATCGCGCTCGACTCCAAGACCGGCGGTTACTGGATCGTCACGTCCAGCGGTATTGTCCGAGGTTTTAACGCGCCGTACCTCGGCGAACACCACATTCACTCGGGTGGGTGGGGTCAATACCCGGCCGCCGTCGCGATCGCGAGCGCGCCCGACGGCGCTGGCTACTACGTCCTTCGCGCCAACGGGGGCATCAACTGTTTTGGCGTCCCCTTCCACGGTTCGTTAGCCGGCCACCTGCACTACGGCGCGACCGCGCCGGTGGTAGCAGTCGGCATTGCCGTCGACGCCGCGACGGGGGGCTACTGGATCGCGACTTCCATTGGCGGCGTGGCGAACTTTGACGCGCCCTTTAAGGGCTCGCCGCTTGCCAATAACCACGGTTGGTACTTCGGCGAGCCCGTCAGCGCCATCGCCGCCGCGACAACGGCCGACGGGCAGGGGTACTACCTGCTGCGCGCCGACGGCGTCGTGAACAACTACGCCGCTACTTCGTATGGCTCGCTCGCCATCTCTCGCACGCTGCCCGTCGGGGGCAGCGCGGTCGGCATTGCCGTTGATCAAGTGACCGGCGGCTACTACGAGGCAGTCAACGCGACGCCACTCGATGGCTACCTCAATCCACTTAGAGGGCTCACCTCGCTGGTGCCTCAGGAGATCGACCAGGGCGTCGACTACTGCGGATCGGGGCCGATCTACGCCCTCGGCGATGGTGTCGTGAAAAACGTCTACTCCAATCAGTGGCCGAGCGGCGTGTTCATCTCGTACCAGTTGAGTGCCGGCCCGGCGAAGGGTCGTTACGTCTACGTGGCGGAGAACGTCACGCCGAGAGTCACGATCGGTGAGACGGTCACGCCGACCACAGTGCTCGGCGTTCTCAACGACGCCAAGACCTGCCTCGAGACGGGCTGGGCGGACCCGCCGGCCTCACCGGAACGGGCTGCTGGCCATGTCGAGTACAACGGGAAGAACTCGACCGCCTACGGTTTGAACTTCAGCGCCCTGCTCGGGGCCCTCGGCGCGCGCCCGGGCCTGCCTCAACCAGGTGGTCCACCCGGCCCCCTTGCGCCAGGGTGGCCGACGTGGTGACGTTCAACAAAATGTTGACCGCGAAGTTTTTCAACGACGCGACACACTGACACAAAGCGATCTCTAACCCGCGTGATCGCAATACCAACTTCTAGCCTCTTTCAATGGAGAATCGCAGAATTCAGCGAACGAAGTCGTTGGCCAGCAGACCCGAGGTAAACGCAACCGTTGAGGGTTGTGAAAGTACGAGAACTCATCCGGGAACTTGAAAGTGAAGGGTGGTTCCTCAGCCGCCAGCGGGGAAGCCATCGACAGTTTCACCATCCGACTCTGGAGGGATGCGTCACTGTTCCCGGAGCGTTAGGCGACGACGTCGCCAAAATGACCCTCGCTAGCATTGTCAGACAAGCTGGATTGGAAAGGAAGCCCAGGTGACCGAATACACCATCGTGATCGAGGATGCTGGCTCCAACTTCAGTGCGTACGTTGTGGGGTTGGATGGTTGCATCGCCACCGGCCAGACAGTTGAAGAAGCCGAGAGCAACATTCGCGACGCAATCGAGTTCCACCTTGAGGGAATGCGGCTTCACGGCGACCAACTTCCGTCGCACATGCCAATCGTGAAGACGGTCCGGGTCGCTTCGTAAGCCGAATCGAGTTCTACCAAGACGCGGTAGACAAATCTCTTGCGATTGCGGACTCCAAGTTGAGGTACCAACGTAGGATTATCTCAAAATGCAGAGACCCTCGAACACGAGTTCCTTTTGCTGCCGTTTGCGCCCAGCACTAACATCGCTTGCGTGTTGGTAATTGAAGTCACAATCCTCCTATCGAACTCATTATCGAGTCATTCCGTTCAAGATCGAAACGCGATACTGGCCCCATAATGAGCATCGCCAGCGCCTCGTACTCAGTGACCATGAGGGTCGGACTCGACAACGCATCTTGCATTGGCGAAGTGGCGACCGCCGTCAGCGACGTGGGCGGTGTGGTCACCGCGCTCGACGTAGTCGAACCCAACGGGCGACACATGGTCGTCGATATCACCTGCAACGCCATTGACGACGAACACGCGGAGCTACTAAAGGCCGAAGTCGAATTGGTGGAAGGAGCCCACGTCCAAGCCATCAGCGACCGGACGTTCCTCATGCACCTCGGGGGCACCATTTCGGTCGAGCCCAAGGTCCCGCTCAAGACCCGCGACGACCTCTCGATGGCTTATACGCCGGGCGTGGCGCGTATCTCGATGGCGATCGCTAAAGATCCGACCTTGGTGCGCAAGCTCACGATAAAGCGCAACGCCGTCGCGGTCGTCACCGACGGCTCGGCCGTGCTCGGTCTGGGCAACATCGGCCCGGCGGCGGCGTTGCCGGTCATGGAGGGTAAGGCCCTCTTGTTCAAGCGCTTCGCCGGCATCGACGCGTGGCCGGTCTGCCTGGCGACCCAGGACGTTGACGAGATCGTGCGCATCGTAGAGTGCATTGCGCCGGTCTACGGCGGGATCAATCTCGAAGACATCGCCGCGCCACGTTGCTTCGAGGTCGAGTCGCGACTGCGCGAACTGTTGGATATCCCGGTCTTTCACGACGATCAACACGGGACCGCGACCGTGGTCTACGCCGCGCTTTTTAATGCGTTGCGGGTAGTGGGTAAGCCAATGAAGGACGTGCGGGTGGTCGTGCTCGGCCCCGGAGCGGCCGGCGTGGCGATCTCAAAACTGCTCTTGGCTGAGGACGTCGGTGACGTCATCGCCGTCAATCGTAGCGGGATCTTGTCCGAGAACGACTCGCGTCTCGACGAGCCGCGCCGTTGGCTGGCCGCGCACACCAATAAGGAGAAGCTCAGCGGATCGCTCGACGACGCGATGGCCGGGGCGGACGTATTGATCGGTGTCTCGGGTCCGAATGTCGTGGGCGAAGAGCACCTCAAGGTGATGGCAAAGGACTCGATCGTGTTCGCCCTGGCCAACCCGAACCCCGAGATTGATCCCGCCGTGGCTCGACGGTACGCGGCGATCGTGGCGACAGGAAGAAGTGACGAGCCCAACCAGATCAATAACGTCCTCGCTTTTCCGGGCATCTTTCGCGGACTCCTCGACGCCGACGCGCACAAGATCTCAGAAGACGTCGAGATCGCGGCCGGTCGGGCGATCGCCGACGTCGTCAAACCCGAGGAACTTTCGCCCGACTACATCGTGCCGACGGTCTTTAATCCCAACGTCGTCACCGCCGTGGCCACCGCGGTAAAAAACTTGCTGGGCGTTACGACGCACTGAGGCAACTCGCGCCGTCGATGACGGCGACGTCGGATCAACCGTCGAAATCCACCAGCACTGCGGCGCCGCTAAATCGTTCGTGCGCGAGATCGGCGAGCGCTCGGTCCGCTTCTTCGAACGGGTAGGGATTGACCGTGGACTTCATGCCGATGCGCTCCGCGATTGCAAGAAAGTCGCGTCCGTCTTGGCGGGTGTTGGCGGTGACGCTACGCAATGTTCGCTCCTGGAAGAGTTCACGCTCGTAGTTGAGCGATGGAATGTCACTCACGTAGATCCCGGCGATGGCCAACGTCCCACCACGATCCAGAGATTGGAGTGCCGTGGGGACGATGTCGCCCACCGGCGCGAAGAGAATCGCGGCGTCGAGCAACTCCGGCGGCGCGTCGTGAGTGTCGCCCGCGCTCGCGACCCCCAACGAGAGAGCGAGCTCACGCGACTCGGGCGAACGCGACATGACGTGCACCCTCGCGCCCTCGGCGATCGCGATCTGGGCGGTCAGGTGCGCCGATCCCCCAAAGCCGTAGATACCGAGGCGCCCGCCCTCGGGCAGTTCGGCCCGTCGTAGCGCCCGGTAGCCAATGATCCCCGCGCAGAGCAGCGGCGCGACGTCGAGATCGCTAAAGCCTTCAGGCAAGTGATACGCGTAGGCCTCGTTGACAACGACGAATTGCGCGTAACCGCCGTCGACGTCCCAGCCGGTGAACGTCGGCGTGAGACACAGGTTCTCCTTCTCCGCGAGACAGTACCGACAGGTTCCACACGTCTTGGCGAGCCACGCCGCGCCGACTCGTTCACCGCGCGCAAAGAGCGTCGTCGAGGGTCCGAGTTCATCGACGACGCCGACGATCTCGTGGCCCGGCACGACGAGCGGACGCCGGGGAGTCAGGTCACCTTCGGAGAGATGAAGGTCGGTCCGACATACGCCACAGGTCGTCACGCGAAGTCGGATCTGGCCGGGACCGGGAACCGGCATCTCGCGATCGATGAGCACGAGCGGACCCCCGTCGATGGGGCCAGGATTCTTGACGGCCCACGCGCGCATCGAGGAACTCATCGCTGACCTCTCTGGCCCATCACGACGAGCCATATCTCTCCACTCACCGCACCATTCTCACCCAGATACGGATCCAGAGAATCCACCTATAACGAACGGCCCGACGTTGGCAACCCTCTATCGTCAATGCATGAAAGTCGTGCGCTGCGCCACGCCCGCTGAGTTCCTGGCGGCGACCTCGGCCTACCGGGGCTGCGACCCGATCCGCACGAACCTCCTGGGCTCGATTGCCGTCACCGTGGCCAACGGGGATCGGCAGTACGACGCCTACTGGTGGTGGTCGATCGAAGACGAGACGGGGGCCGTCATCGGCGCGGCGCTTCGTACCGCACCCTTTGGCCTCTCACTCGGACCAATGCCACCCCAGGCCGCAGCGCAATTGGCCGACGCCGTCGCACGCGACGACGACCAGTTCCCGTCGGTGGGCGGCAACGAAGAGATTGTCACGGCGTTCCTCAGTGCGTACCGCGAGGGCCAGTCGCCGGGATCTCGTCGAGTCGCCACTCGGGGCCGTCAGAGCTTGATCTACGAACTGACCGATCTTCGCGTTCCCAAGGTGGAGGGAACGTGTCGTCTCGCCACACTCAATGATCTAGATGTGGTCGAGCAGTGGACCCGAGAGTTCTCAGAGTTCATCGAAGGCGAAGTGTCCACGCCGAGCGAGCACGACGCGGCCGCCCTCGTCGCCCGAGTGAGGTCTGGCACGATGCGCATGTGGTGCGTCAACGACGTCCCCGTCGCCATGGCCGGACACGCCTCGCCGGTCGCGACCCCAACGGGACTCGTCACTCGCGTCGGTCCGGTGTACACACCCGCGCGGTTTCGTGGCCACGGCTACGGTTCGGCGGTAACCGCCGCGCTAAGCGCCCATTTGTTGGACCTTGATTCACGGGTCATGCTCTACACCGACGCCACCAACCCCACCAGTAACGGCGTCTACCAACGGCTCGGCTACGAACGTCTGGACCAGGTTACGCAGTTCAACCTTGCGGACATCGATTAAAGACGCCACTTTTTCACCGGGAGCTGCGTCGCCCGAGCCTCATCCTTGGATACCGTTTTTTAAATATCTACGAACTTCGCGAGTGGTCTTTAGTTCAACCAACTCAAAGTGCCCTTGGAAACGAAGTAGTGCTTCGTCGAGTCGAGGTCGCGCGTCGTAAGGAAAACGCCAGAGCCAGCGGAGGAATTCGAGATCAAAGTGCTCGGGGCATCCAGTCGCCTGCACGTCGTGGTGCCAGTTCCTCGTCATTCGCCGCAACACCCGAGCGATGCAGACCCGCCGTGGAAGGACTAAGACGATGACGGTGTCCGCGCGGGCGAAGCGGATCGCAAACTCTTTGCCGTAGTTGCCGTCAATGATCCACTCTTCATGGGCCACTACTTCAAGCTGCGTTCTTCGCCACTCATCTTCGGGGGGCGCGATCCAGCCCGGTCGCCAGTGCAGTTGATCGAGGTGATAGATCGGTAGCCCCGTCATTTCGTTCAACCGTTTGGCGAAGGTTGACTTTCCGGCGCCGCCGCAGCCGACCACCGCTACTCGCTTCACTTCGCCAATGTACTTTCGCTGAGTTCTTCACCATTGGATGCGAGCAGTCGCAGATTCTTAATTCTTCTGGGCGACCCCCAGGCTGAAGTAGCTCCACGGCTTGGGACCTTTGCCCGGTCCTTCTTGGCTCCATACCAACTCAAAGCCCGCCGCCGTGACCATTGGAAGTGGTTCACGCGTCAGATGACAGCCGCCGGCGATTCGGTGCTGCAGCGGATCGAGCAGACGTTGAATTAAAGCGAGCGATTGACCCGGGGCCAGACCGTGTTCGAGAAAGTGGAGTTCACCACCGGGTTTCAACACGCGCCAGAGCTCGCGCAGAACTACTTCGGGATCGGGCACCGTACACAGAGTGAACGTTGTCAGTGCCGCGTCGCACGACTCATCGGCCAAGGAAATTGCCTGACCTTCGAGCCCAACGTGTTGAATCGACACGAAAGCGCTCTGCATTCGCTTGGTCGCGAGTTTCATCGCGAGCGAACTAGGTTCCACGGCGTAGACGACGTCGATGTCGGAGGGATAGTAGGGCACGTTGTGGCCCGAGCCAAAGCCAATCTCCACGACCGCGCCGTTAAGCCCCTCGCACACTTTCTGGCGCCACGGCGCCAAGGAGCGTTCGCCGCAGGCGATATTGATCAGTCGAGGCAAGACCTGGTCGTTATAAAGGGCCACGAAGTGAACCTATCGGCTGACGTCGTGAAAGGCGGCATTGACGCCACTATTAGCGTTCAGCCACCCGAAATGAATCGCGACTGGCATATATTTGACCAATAGCCACCGTGACCAAGCCTCGCTCCAGCCGATCGCCGGTCGTCCGCGTCATCGCGGTCGTCGTCGCGGGACTCAGCCTCTACATTTTGCTGCCGGCATTGGTGCACGTCATGTCGTCCTGGCCGCGCCTCTTTACTCTGGATAAGGGGTGGCTGCTCGTGGCGCTGCTCTGTGAGAGCGCCAGCTTCGTCTGCGCGATGGGACTGCTCCGNNAACACCCTGCCGGGCGGGGCCCCCGTGGGGGCGAGCGTGCAGTATCGAATGCTCAAGGGCAGCGGCATCGACACGGTCCAGGCCGCGAGCGGCCTGGCGGTCTCGTCAATCATTGGTGTCGCCGCGCTGTTCTGTCTGCCCGTGTTCGCCCTGCCGGTCATTGTCGGCGGCGTTTCGGTCAGCCCGGGCCTGGTGCACGCCGGTGAGCTCGGGGCGATCGGCTTCGTGCTGATCGTGGTACTCGGCGTCGTGATTCTCACGACCAATAAGACCCTGTTGGTCATTGGCCACGCCAACCAGTGGCTCCTCAACAAGATGCCGCGGCACCGCAAAGGTTCCTCGGACCTCGGCGAACGACTAGTCAAAGAGCGAGACCATGTGCGAGCCGATCTCGGCAAGAACTGGTGGAAGGCGCTTCTACTGGTCGCGGGGCGCATCGGCCTGGACTACATGAGCCTCTTGGCGGTACTTAGAGCCACCGGCACCCGCCCCAATCCCTCGCTCGTGCTGTTGGCCTACGCGGCCACGGCCGTGTTGACACTGCTGCCCATCACGCCGGGCGGACTAGGCATCGTCGAGGCGAGCCTCAGCGGACTGCTGGTACTCGCCCACGTGCCCAGCGCCAACGCCGTCGTCGCCACGCTCGCCTTTCGACTCGGTTCGTACTGGCTGCCGACCATGGCCGGAGGCGTCTGCTACGTCCTCTACCGGCGCCGCTACGGTGCGTTGCGCCAAAGCGAGAGCGCGACGTAAGTTCCTAATTCCAATGCCGCGACAAAGTGAAGCTCGCCTCGTGGTGTCACTCGCGTCACCGATGAGCACGGTCCGCGCGCCGCAGGTCGGGGCTAGCGTGATTCGAAGAGTGGGACGAAAGGGGGCGTGACGATGCCCGAAGAGTCAGATCAAGACGAGGACGACTTCAGCACCCGTCGCGCCCTGATCTTTCGACGCGCCCAGGAAAGCGACGTCCCTCTAAAGACCATCCTCGTGACGGTGTTCACGGTCGTCGCCGTGTATCTGGCCGGCATGCTGCTTTTTCGACTGCGCGACGTTCTGCTCTTGATGCTCGTAGGCGGATTCGTGGCGCTGTTATTGAACCCGCTGGTCGAGTTGCTCCAACGATGGAAACTCCCCCGGCGAGGATTCGCCGTTCTGGTCGTGACATTCGCCGCCGTAGTGGCCTTTGCCGGGTTGGCCTTCGCCTTTGGCTATCCCCTGGTCAACTCGACGACCCATCTCGTCCAGGCGCTGCCCTCGTATATCCACAAGGCTGAACACGGCCAGGGTTGGATCGGTCACCTGTTACGGCGCTACCACATTGAGAACTGGCTCCATAAGAACTCCTCGAAGCTGGTCACGTTCGCCAAGGGTTTGAGCAAACCGGCGCTCGCGCTCGGACGAGGCGCCGCCACGGTCATGCTCTTGCTAGTGGCGCTGTTCGCTTTCGTCGTCCTCTTGCTGCTCGAGGGCCCCAAAATACGAAAAGCGTCGCTGCGGTTGATCTCACCCAAGCGGAGCGCGTGGATTACGAGAGTCGGTTCAGAAGTGAGTCAGGCCGCGCTTGGTTACATGCTCGGCAATCTCACCACGTCACTCATCGCGGGCTTTGTCGTCTTCATCACGTTGTGGTGTCTCTCGGTGCCCTTCGCGTTTTTGTGGGCGTTATGGGTCGCCCTGGTGGACTTCTTGCCCCAGATTGGGGGCGCCCTCGCCGGGATTCCGACGGTCCTCTTCGCGCTTGTTCACTCTCTGACCGCGGGCATTATCACCGCCGTGGTCTTTTTGATCTATACCCAGATTGAGAATCACGTGCTCTATCCCATCATCATGAGCCGCACCGTAAAGATCAATCCGCTCACCGTCTTTGTCGCGATGCTCGTCGCCGCGGTGCTAGGCGCATGGGTCGACGGGATCTTTGGCGGCTTTGTCGGGGTGATGCTCGCCGTGCCGGGAGCGGCCACCATTCATGTGTTGTTTCGAGAGATCTGGAACTCGACTCGGCCCCCATCGGGTCACGTAGCGAGCCCTTTCCCTGGCGACGACGACGTCGCGCCCGTCAGCTAGGACCTCCAGAATGGCTCGACGATGAATGCTTTGAACGACGACGAACCTGAGTCCGTCCTCAACGACGCTCTCGCGCGGGCCCGTCAACTGATCGACGCCGCGGCGCCTCGCTCGCGCGAAGACCGCGTCACTCGTCGCCGTTTTCGACGGCTGTTCCAAGATCCGAGCGCCGTGGGCGTCACCATCGCGCTCACCGACGAAGTCATGCGCTTCCGGTCCGTTCGTGTGGCGTCCAGCGCGCTGCGCACGGCGGTCAAGAGCTCGTCGAGAAGGGGCTTTGGCCTATACAACTTGACGGGACTTCGCGCCGTTGCCGGACTCTCCAACGCCGCGCCTTCCTTGGCGATAAAGATTGTCCATTCCCGAATTCGTGCCCTGACCGAGAATCTCATCTTGGACGCGGCGCCCGCGTCGCTGGGCGAGCGGATCGCGTCGCACGAGCGCGAGGGGCTCCTGTTCAACGTCAACGTCCTGGGCGAAGCGGTGCTCGGTGAGCGAGAGGCGAGCCGTCGCCTCGAGCGAGTGCTCGACATGGTGCGACGCCCGGACGTGAACTACGTCTCGGTGAAGCTCTCCTCGATTGAGAGCCATCTGCTGACCATTGACCACGCGGGCTCGCTGGCGCGCGTGGCCGCGAAACTGCGTCGTCTCTACGAAGAAGCCGACGCGGCGGACACTTTCGTCAACCTAGACATGGAGGAGTACCGCGACCTTCGTCTCACGCTCGACGCCTTCATGACGGTCCTCGCTGAACCGGCCTTCACGCACGTGCGCGCGGGCATCGTGCTCCAGGCCTACCTCCCGGACTCACACGCCGCCCTTGACGAGCTCATCACTTTCTCCAAGACGCGCCACCACGACGGCGGTGGCCAGATCAAGGTCCGCCTGGTTAAGGGCGCGAATCTCGCCATGGAGCACGTCGAGTCCGAACTGCACGGTTGGTCGGCCGCCCCGTACGACACCAAGGCCGACGTCGACGCCAGTTACTGCCGACTCCTCGACGTGGCGCTCCGCGCCGAAAACGCGGCCTCACTGCGCGTCGGCGTCGCGAGTCACAACCTCTTTCACGTGGCGTGGGCGCTCGAACTCGCCAAGTCCCGAGGCGTTGCCGAGCAGCTCGACGTCGAGATGCTCGAAGGTATGGCCAATCCCGAGGCCCGAGCCCTCGTGGCGAGCGGACAACCGGTGTTGCTCTACGCGCCCGTGACCCGGCGAGACGATTTTGCGTCGGCCGTGGCGTACCTGGTTCGTCGACTGGACGAGAACACGGCGCCGGAGAACTATCTGCGCGCCGCGCCCTTCATCGCCGATGACCCGACCGTCTTTGAAGAGCAAAAACGGCGTTTCATGGAATCGCTCGACGCTCGCCACGCCGTCGGCACTCGTCGCAAGCGCACGACGGTCGACCCGGCGTCGGGCTATTTCGCGAACGAGCCCGACGGCGACCCGACCGACGCCACGTACGCGAGAAACGTTCTCGACGCGCTCTCCGAGGTTCACGGACGCCTCGGCTTTGAGATCGACTCGCTCGCCCACCTGCACGATTCGCAGGCAAAAGAGTACAAGGACGGGCGTGACCCGAACGACCACGGTCGCGTGTGGTACCGCTACCGCGTCGCCTCGGCCGGCGAGATCGACGAGGCGCTGGAGTTCGCCAGCGCCGGCTTTGCGATGTGGCACCGTCTTTCCGTCGCCGAGCGCCAGGCGACGCTACGTCGAGCGGCCGATCTGATGGGCGAGCGTCGTGCGAGGACGATCGCGGTAATGGCGCGTGACGGCGGCAAGACCGTCGCCGAAGCCGACCCCGAGGTGAGTGAGGCAATCGATTTCGCCCGTTACTACGCGTCACGCGCCCCCTCCGACGACGACTCGACGCCGCTCGGCGTGGTCCTGGTCGTGCCGCCGTGGAACTTTCCCTACGCCATTCCCGCCGGTGGTGTGCTCGCCTCGCTCGCCGCGGGCAACGCCGTGATCTTGAAGCCGGCGTCCGAAACCGTCGCGGTCGCCAATGAACTGGTGAACCAACTCTGGGACGCCGGCGTGCCACGCGAGGTGCTGCAGATGGTGCCCGCCCGTGACCACCAGAGCGGACAGCACCTCGTGACCCACGTCGGAGTCAGCGCGGTCATTCTCACGGGCTCGTTCGACACCGCGAAGCTCTTCACCTCCTGGAAGCCCACGCTTCGCCTGCTCGCCGAGACCAGCGGCAAGAACGCCCTCGTGATCACCGCGAGCGCCGACGTCGACCTCGCGGTGAAGGACGTGGTGCAGTCAGCCTTTGGCCACGCCGGACAAAAGTGCAGCGCGGCCAGCCTCGCGATCGTCGAACGCTCGATGTACGAGGATCCGAGATTCATCGCGCAACTCGAAGACGCCGTTCGAAGTCTTTGTGTCGGACCGGGCTACCGACTGGCCACCCACGTCGGGCCAATCATTCGCCCTCCCGAGAACGATTTGTTGCGAGCCCTCACTCAGCTCGACGACAGAGAGTCGTGGCTCGTGGAGCCGGTGAGTCTCGACGACGAGGGGTTCCTCTGGCAGCCGGGCGTCAAGGTCGGCGTAGCGCCCGGATCGTGGAGCCATCTGCACGAATGGTTCGGTCCGGTGTTGGGCGTCATGGTCGCGGACAACCTCGACCAGGCCATCGCCTGGCAGAACGACACGTCGTATGGACTGACGGGGGGCTTTCACTCGCTCAACCAAGCGGAGTGCGAACAGTGGATCGAGCACGTCGAAGTAGGCAACCTCTACCTCAATCGAGGCACGACCGGCGCCGTCGTTCGTCGCCAGCCCTTCGGGGGTTGGAAGCGATCAAGCGTGGGACCGACCGCCAAGGCCGGCGGGGCCAATTACGTGAACTGTCTTCGCCAGTGGCGTGCGCTGCACGACGTCGAGGCGGCGTTGACCGGGGCGAGCGAGTGGTGGAGGAACTTCGGCTCCAAAGCCCTCGACGACGCGGGCCTCAAGTCCGAGCAGAACTTCGTTCGATATCGCAGTTCCTTAAAGACGATCGCCATTCGGATCGACGACACCTATACCTCGGATGCTCGAAAGTATCTCCAGGGCCTCGTTGCGCTGGCCGGTCTCGACGTGGAGTTCAGCGCCGACGCTTTGATTAACGGCGTGCTCGACGTCACTCTCGAGAGCGTCGACGAATTCTGTGATCGAGGCGACGAGTTCGCCAAGGTCCGTTGGCTCAGCGCAGAGACGCCACCCTCGCTCGCGCTCTTAGAGCGTGGGGTCAGCGTCGACGCACGTCCGCTCGCCCAGAACGGTGCGGTCGAACTCCCGAGGTGGCTCCACGAACAAAGTGTCTCGATCACCAATCATCGCTACGGCAACGTCCACGCGGGCCCTAAACCGCTCTGCCTCGGACTCGGTGAATGGACGCTGCGCTAAATCTCGTCGCCCTTAGGCGCTGGCGTCCTTGGGCAGACCCAGCACGCGCTCGGCGATGATGTTGCGCTGGACGACCGAGGTGCCCCCGCCAATCGTGAGGGCCTGGGAGTAAAGGAACCCCCAGAACCAGGATCGTCCCTCTTCGCCTTCGATGCCGCCGGGTCCTCGGTTGGCCAGCATGCCCGCACTGCCGGCCAGTCGTTGGGCCAGGGTCATCACCTCTTGACCGTGATCGTCGGCGAGGGCTTTGCGAAGACTCGCGTCCGAACCGCTCGACTTTCCGGCCAGGGCGTTGGCGTTCAGACGTAATCGCAAGAACCTAAGTATCTCGCCGTGCGACCAGCACTTTATGAGTTCGTCACGTTCGATCCTTGAAAGCGAGTGGCCCTGGGTACGAACGAGGTCCACCAAATCCTCGGCGGTGGGTCCGCGACCCCACAGGACGCCTTCACCCGACAGCGCCACGCGCTCATTACCGAGGGTGACCTTGGCGAGACGCCACCCTTCGTTCACTTCGCCCAAAAGGGCGTCCGCGGGAAGACGGACCTCGTCGAAGAAGACCTCATTAAACGCGTGGTCGCCCGTCATGTCGAGCACGGGACGAATCGTCACGCCCGGCGCTTTCATCGAACAGATGAAATAGCTGATGCCGTTCTGGGGAGAACCTTCGTTCGAGGTGCGCGCGAGCAAAATGCCCCAGGTCGCTAGGTGGGCGTAACTGGTCCAGAGCTTTTGTCCGGTGATGACCCACTCCTCGCCGTCTTTACGCGCGGCGGTCGTCAGCGACGCGAGATCACTCCCGGCGTCGGGCTCGCTGAAGAGTTGGCACCAGAACTCCTCGCCACTGAGTAGTTTCGGTAACCATCGGTCTTGTTGCTCCTTAGTACCCGCGACGACGATTGTCGGTCCGGCCCATCCGATGCCGATGGGGTTGATTGGTCGACGCACCTTGGCGCGGCGAAGTTCGTCGTCAATGAGTAGTTGATACTCCACGGACGCGTTGCGGCCCCAGGGTTCGGGCCAGGCGGGCGCGACCAGTTTCGCCTCGGTCAGGTCTCGGCCCGACGGGTCGGGGTGCTCAGAGAGCCACTCGCGAAGTTCAACGCGCCGAGGGTCCAGCTCGTCGACTTGGCTGTTAAGTGAGTCGGTCATTGGCGCGAGCAGGCCCCGACCTTCGTCACGCTCTTCAATCTTGCTGGCCATCCAAAACTCCTTGTACGTCTACTTCTAAAGTAACGCTCTTTCGCTGAGACCACCACGCGTGTTGGTATCAGTGTGCCCTCTATCTGACAGTTCCCCGCCAGACCTCCACGCTCAGGGTCGAGAGGGATGAATGTCCGCCTCCGTGGCGCTCTACGGAGCTTGGAGGGGAACGGCGGCGCGGGTCTTATACTTCGAACTATGGCGGTACTTTTCTGGTTGATCATCATCCTGGTGTGCATCTTCGCTGAAATTCACACCAACGCCTTCATCGCGCTCTTCGTGGCCGCCGGTGCCATCATCCCGTTCTTTCTCGCTCTGGCGAGCGTGTCCTTCGCCGTGCAGACCGTGTTGTGGCTCATCATCTCGGCGGCGTTGTTGGGTGCGTTGCGACCGGCCGCGCTGCATCGCTTTCACCACCGCGGGATTTTGGATCTGTCGGCACCCTCAAACAGTTCGATGACGAATCTCACGGGATTTGTCGAAGCCGCCGTCGGCGACGAAGGACATCCCGGACGGGTGAAGATCAAGGGCGAGTCGTGGAAAGCCGTCACTGACTCGAGCGAGTCGATTCCCGACGGGACACAAGTCATCGTGAGAAAGTCCTACGGCACCACACTCTGGGTTGATCGGGTCTAAGTAGTCCGCAGAGTTCCGCCACGTCCTCGCGCAGCGTCACAACGATCGCGAACACACTTTCAAGGTTCAGTGTTGGCGAAGACTTTGGTTTACAGTCGCCGATTCGCGAAATAAACGGCCGGTTTAGATCAGTGCGGCAACCGATCCACCACAAAATGCCTAATCAAGATGAAGAAACTCGAGGAACCACTTCATACCCACATACCCACATACCCTAAGTGGGTAGAACTGGTATCATGAGAAATAGTCAACGGAGGTAGCAATGCAGACACCAATATTAATTGAGACAGACAAGCGCAGCCGAGTGGTACTGCCGGGGCACGCGAACGAGCGCTTTCTGCTCCAAGAGAACGCTGATGGAAGTTTGTACTTAGAGCCTGCAGTAGTGGTGAGTGCCGCACAAAGAGAGTACGACACCACCCCGGCCCTCCAAGAATTACTCGCGCGCGCAACCGCGTCAAAGAGGGTTACGCGCCGCAGAACTCCAATCGCGCGGTAGCCCGTGGCGGCAAGCTACTCGGACGTAGCTAACCAGCAACTCGATGAGATTGCGGCCAGCGGGAACGTCGATCTTTACAATGGGCTAATAACGGTCTGCGAGTGGATACTCGATAATCCCGGTTTAGCCCAGGAACAGTCGAGCGCGATTACCACTGGATCCGGAATTGTATTTCGTTGTCCGGTACCGGGACTCAACCCTTACAAGGTGTTCTGGACGAGCGCCGGCCCCAGCGTCGAGGCGGTTTTCCCGCACCCGTAGATCTCTACACTCAGCCGAGTTGCACAGCATGCCAACACGGATGATAGCCATCGCGCTCGACGACAACTCAAATCATTGGAGTTCCCGGCACGCCTTCCATGACGCTCTTGATGGCCTGGGCCGCACCGAGCAGCGCGGCGCTCTCGGCGGGGATGATGAGTTTGGTGTTTTCGCTGGCGGCAAACTTCGCCAAGGTGTCCAGCTGCAAGATGGCGACCAAAGTCGGGTTGGGCGCTTGAGCCGTAATGGCGCTGTAAATGAGGGTGATCGCTTGCGACCTTCCTTCCGCTTCGAGGATCTGGGCTTGACGCGCACCTTCGGCTCGAAGTATCAGCGACTGCTGGGCACCTTCGGCCTCTTTAATGGCGGCCTGTCGTTGACCGTCGGCCACGTTCACCGCGGACTGCTGTTGACCTTCGGACTCGAGAATTCGAGCGCGCTTCTCCTGGTCGGCCTGCTTCTGAAGCGCCATGGCCTGAAGGATCTGATCCGGTGGCGTGATCTCCAAGACTTCCACTCGGTTAATGCGTACGCCCCACTTGTCGGTGGCCTCTTCCATCTGGGTCTGGAGCAGCGTGCCGATGCGCTCGCGTTGTGAGAAGGCCTCGTCGAGACTGATCGAGCCGAAGACCGCACGCACCGAGGTGCGCGCCAAGTTGTCCACGCTCACGAGGTAGTCCGAGTTGGTAAAGAGGGCCAGACGTACGTCGACGACTTGGCTGAAGATCGTGGCGTTCACGATGACGGCGACGTTGTCGCGCGTGATGACCTGTTGGCGGTCCCCGGTACGCGGGGTCTCGCGCACGTCGATGATCTTCATCACTTCGATGAACGGGAAGATGAAGGTCAACCCCGGATTCTTGATGTCCTTGAATTCACCAAAGCGCGTCACGACGCCTTCGAAACCCTGTTGGACGATGCGCACCGACTTCGAAATGGTCGTAATGACCAGTAGGACGATGATGCCGGCGATGACTGCGAGAACAATCCCAATGGAATTCATAAACCGCTACTTCCCCAAAACAGCGCGTCAGTTCCTGTAACTGGGCACGTTTTGGCTGATAGTGGCAGTGTATCGGACAAGAAAATCGATCTTTTGGCGACCCGGCGGAACGACGCCAAGTGGTCTTAGGGCCATTGTTCCTGGTAAAACGTGAGAGCCAGAACTGACCAGCTCTTGTGACGCGAGGGCTTTGACAAGGAGTCGCATGGACGTCGCCACGTTTGTTGCTTCGGTCTTTAACAACCAACTCCCCTTTCGCGTCGAGGCGTACGACGGGAGTACGGCCGAACCGACCGTCGTGTCCAGTGCGAACGCCATCACGTTAAAGATCCTTCGTCGTGACGCCATCACGAGGGTGCTGACTCACCCCGGGGAACTCGGCGTCGCGCGCGCCTACGTGGCGGGCGATATCGACGTTGAAGGTGATTTGGATCCCCTCTTCGAACTCTCGCTGCCGCCGCTGCGCCAACTCCTCAACCCCAACAATCTTCGCGCCCTGCTCGCCGTCGTCGGAGCCTCAGCGCTCAAACCGTTGCCCCCGCCCACCATCGAAGCCAAGCCGCGCGGCGTATTGCACTCCCGCGCGCGCGATTCTCAAGCCGTCACGCACCACTACAACGTGTCGAACCGTTTCTACGAGATGGTGCTCGGACCCTCGATGACCTATTCGTGCGCCGTCTTCGCCTCGCGCGACGACACTCTCGAGCGAGCCCAAGCGCGAAAGATCGACCTCGTCGCTCGCAAACTCGATTTGCAACCCGGCGCTCGACTTCTCGACGTGGGATGTGGGTGGGGCGCGATGGGCATTCATGCCGCGCAACACTTCGGCTCGCGTGTAGTAGGTATCACGCTCTCTGAGCCCCAGGCGAACTACGCGAGAGAGCAAGCACGCCTCGCGGGCGTGAGTGATCTCGTGGAATTTCGCGTCCAAGACTTTCGCGACGTCAACGACGGACCGTTCGAAACGATTAGCTCAATTGGCATGTCCGAACACGTTGGTCGCAAATCGCTGCCCAGTTACACCCAACTAATGTTCGACCTCTTGAAGCCCGGTGGTCGCTTCCTCAATCACGCGATTGGTCGACCGGTCTCCTTCGACGATGACCCACGTCCGTCCAAGACCTCCGAACGGTATCGACAGATGCAGATTGCCCTGGGACTACAAGGTCCTTCGAAGACAGGAAGTCAATTCATCGATCGGTACGTCTTTCCCGACGGCGAGCTCCACGAAGTGGGCGCACTGATTTCGATCTTCCAAGCCCACGGCTTTGAAGTTCGCCACGTAGAGAGTCTGCGCGAGCATTACGCCTTGACGCTGCGCCATTGGGTCGACAACCTCGCCAAGCGATTCGACGAGGCCGTCGAAGAGATCGGAATCGAGCGCGCTCGGGTGTGGCGGCTCTACATGGCTGGCTCGGCCGTCGGTTTTGAACGCCACCACTTAGAGATCCACCAAGTCTTGAACGTGCGCCCCCTCGAGGGCCAGAGCAACATGGACCTTCGCCCGAGCTTCGAACCATCGGCTTAACTCCGGTACCAACAACTCGATCAGCACGTTCGACGAGTCTCCTACACACATAATCTCCGACTCAGTGGCGACGCGACCTCGGGGAACGCTCTTTGCGATTGTCAAGCCTTGACGCCATCAAGGCGATTGCTACCATTCTCTTGCATAGAAACGAAGGGAGTGACGTGCCATCCAAAAAGAAACAGGGGCAGAAGCCTAAGAAGGCCAAGAGCGCCGACGTCGCCGCTCGGTCGAAGCGTGTGCAGTCAAGGGGCCGTAGCCGCTAGTTGAGAGATATCTCAACCTTGGTCATTTGCAGATAGCGGGTGTGGTGAGAGATGGAACGCGGCGGGCAGCATAGGTGAGTCAGTCATTGCGTGACCGTGTCAACCGTTGTCTCAGGTACCTCCCTGCACTCGTTCTGTCTGGATTAGTACTTGCGGCGTGTACGCCGACCAAAGGACAGTCGTCAAGCGTCAGCTCAACGCCAGGTGGTTACGGGCTGATTGTTGGAGAAGTAGGACCATGTTCGGCGAAAAGATTCGACGCTTCGCCGGCCAATCCGCTCATTATCGTCTTATCGAAAGACGCTCGGACCTATGACACGTATAACGTCTCGGCCGATCGCGGTACCACCTGGTACCACTTTGACGTTCCCGTAGGCCGATACAAATTAACTTCCACCTGGCCGAGAACAAATGACTACAACGTCCTGGTCAAGTTAGGCACGACGTCAAAGGTCAATATTACGGTGTCTTGTGGCCCGGCAGTTATCTAGGGAATTTGATCCGTACATTTCCGCTATTAACGCAGCCACTGTCGAACTCTCCAGGTGGAGAATTCTGACTTTGCCTCCCCGTCGACACGAAGTCAGTATGAGACGATTACTAGGTGACAAAGACTCCGTGGCAAACCCTTTGGCATAAGCACCCCGGGGTTCGTTCGGGCGACCAACTCTCTCGCGGTGAGCGGGCCGCCGATCGAATGCGCAACACGATGGGATCGTGGAGCTTCATCTTCGGATTTTTCGCGGTGATGATCCTGTGGGCGCTGGTGAACACGCTGTTCTTCGAGCACATCTTGCACCATAAGGCGTTCGACCCCTACCCGTATATCTTGCTCAACCTCTTTCTTTCGATGATGGCCGGCGTGCAGGCGGCGGCGCTTCTCATTGCCGCGAAACGAGCCGACGCGATCTCCTCCGAAGTGGCCCTGCACACTTCAAGCAATACCGACGACATCAAGACGCTGATCCAAGAAAACACCGAACTGGTGTCGGCGATGAAGAAGAACACGGATCTACTAGAAGAGATCCATCTGCACATCGCCAACATTGGCAAGGCGTTGGGCGCCGAAACTGGACGCTTCGCGCCCGGCGCCGCACCCTCAAAGGACTCGTAACCGCTCACCACGTGGCGATGTGAACAGCACGTCCTATGGCGCGAGGAAGGCGTTCCCCTCGCGGCCCACGCCCGCGACTGCCCTGACGTTGCGACTCGTGAGCTGTTCCCCGCAGCCGCCACACACCATCTCGGCGTGGGTCACCTCGCCACAGGACCGGTGCACCAGTTCCACCGGCGGCCCCGCGGGCGCGGCGTAATCGTCGCCCCACTGACGCATCGCGGTGAGAATCGGCCATAGGTCGCGTCCTTTGGGCGTCAATTTGTAGTCGTCACGAGGCGGATGCTCCGAGTACGGTACGCGCGCCAATACGCCAGCCTTCACGAATGAGTGGAGTCGCTCGCCAAGGATGTTCCTTGAAATTCCCAGGCGCCGTTGAAACTCCTCGAATCGCGTCACGCCGAGAAACGCGTCACGGACAATGAGCATGCTCCACCACTCGCCAACCACTTCGAGACACTGGGCCACCGAGCAGTCCATCTGAGCAAAACTCTTACGCTCCATAAGTTCACTCTAGTTAGTTGCATAATGAAACGCAAGTATGTAAGGTGCGTCTTGTGACAGAACTTACGGGTGGCGCTACCACTCCTTCGGTTCTATCGACGCACCGCAAGGCAATCTTCGTCGTGACGGCGCTCGGCGCGTTCATGGCCTCGCTCGACCTGTCGATCGTCAACGTCGCCTTTCCCGCGCTCGAACGGGCCTTCACTCACGACACGCGCGCCAGCTTGTCCTGGGTCTTAACGGGTTACTCCATCGTCTTTGGCTCGCTCTTGGTCGTCGCCGGGCGAACGGCGGATCGCCTTGGGAGCCGTCGAATCTTCTTCTTCGGCCTCGGCGTGTTCTGCGTGGGTTCCCTGCTCTGTGCCATCGCGCCGTCGGTCCCCCTGTTGATTCTCGGTCGCGTGGTCCAAGGTTTCGGGGCAGCCGCGTTGCTCCCGGCGTCCCTGTCGCTTTTGTTGACGTCCTACTCCAAGGAAAAGCGCTCCCAGATCGTGGCGCTGTGGGGTGGCATCGGCGCGCTCGCCGTGGCGACCGGCCCCTCGTTGGGCGCGGTACTCATCACGGCCTTTAGTTGGCGGGCCGCCTTTTACGTCAATCTGCCGGTCGGAGTGGTCGCCTGGCTGGTGGGAAGGCGAGTCCTAGTCAAGACCGAAAGGTCGAGATCGACGAGCAGCCCGGACTTTCCGGGGGTGGTCTTACTCTCTGGCGCGCTCGCGACGCTGGTGCTGGCGATCTCCGAAGGACCCAGTTGGGGTTGGAACAACGCCCGCATCATCGGCGCGTTCGTCGCGGCCGTTCTCTTGGCCGGCGCCTTTCTCTACCGCTCGCATCGCCACCAACAGCCGGTGCTGGATCTTCGCCTCTTTCGAGCGCGTTCTTTCAGTGTCGCCAACGCCGCGGTGCTGCTCTACGCCATGGGCTTCTTTGCGATGCTGCTCGGCAACATTCTGTTCTTGACGAGTGTGTGGCACTACTCGATCCTCGACGCCGGCCTCGCCGTGACTCCGGGGCCGCTGATGGTCGCCCTGGTCTCGGGACCGGCGGGAAAACTGGCCGGCCGCTGGGGCTTTCGCCGGGTCTTGATGGTGGGCTTTGGCGTCTTCACCATCGGTCTGGTCTGGTACGTGACCCGTGTGGGACTCACGCCGGAGTACTTAAAGATCTGGCTCCCGGGCACGCTCATCGTCGGGCTGGGTATCGGACTCACGTTTCCAGTACTGAGCGCCGCCGCGGTCTCGAGCCTCGAGCCCGCGCGCTACGCCGTGGGCAGCGCCGTCAATCAAACGGCGCGGCAGGTCGGCGGCGCACTGGGCGTGGCGATCCTCGTGGTCATCCTCGGCACCCCGACCAGCGCCACCGAGGCGCTTAGTAACTTCAAACACCTCTGGCTGTACGTCGCGTCAATGGCCGCGTTCGCAGGAATTATCTGCATCGGACTGTCGCGCGCGAAGATCGCCCACTCCGAATTCTCCAGCGTCGAACTCGACGTTAAAAAAGCCCACGGCTTCGAAGCAATGCTCGACGGTGAAATCGTCGGCGAACCTTTCGCCTTTCACGAGCCACACGACGCTGAGCCCAAGTAGATAGAGCGAGTCGTCGGCTAGGCGTCGAGCGCGAGATCACTCAGCAGTGTGCGGAGTTGACGGCCCATCTCTCGAGGATTTCCGGAGATCTCGCCGATGACTTCTCCTTCAGCTTCGACGTCGTCACCGGGGTGAAACTTCGACACGCGCATGCCGCGACCGGCGCGCGTCGCTAGTACCACCCAGGGCAGACCAATTTGACCGGAGTCCCGGGTAGCCATGATCTGACCCTGTCGGCCCAGACCAAAACTCCATTCGGGCGTTCGAGCGGCGTTCATCACCCGTTGAAGATCACTGCTGCTGGAGAGTCCCGACGATTTCGCTATGGGCCAACCCTAGGGGACGGGTGTCTCAGGCGCCGTGGTACGAGCGCCGCGAGTAGAGCGCGATGAATCGCCGAGGTGACCATTGTCACCTTCACTCGACAACACGGTCCTAAGGCCCGTCGCGACCTTGCCGCGCGACGTCGCCGCGCATCAAAGGAACTACAATTAACTAAAGAAGACCCGGGAAAAGTCCTGTACGTATAGGGACTACTTCGGGCACTAATCGAGGAAGGATTCTGCGTGGAACCGACCGACACCCAGGGTCCCGACTACTTCCATAAAGTCGTCGACTGCCAGTGGGCCTGTCCCGCGCACACCAACGTC
Organism: Acidimicrobiaceae bacterium; assembly: GCA_003134515.1. GTDB lineage: Bacteria > Actinomycetota > Acidimicrobiia > Acidimicrobiales > RAAP-2 > RAAP-2. The sequence goes on from PLBM01000112.1 coordinate 27,804, forward strand.
CCGGGCTACATCCGCCTGATCGCCCAGGGCCGATTTGACGACGCGTACATGTTGAACCGCGAGTCCAACGTCTTTCCGGGCATTCTCGGGCGAACCTGTGACCGGCCCTGTGAACCGGCCTGTCGGCGCGATCGCGTCGACGGCTCGCCCGTCGCCATCTGTCGCTTGAAGCGCGTCGCTAGCGACTTAAAGGGCGACATCTCGGCTCGCCTGCCCGAAATACCCACGAAGAAGAACGGCAAGCGCGTGGCCTGTATCGGCGCGGGACCGTCCTCACTCACCGTCGCCAACGACCTCATGCCGCTCGGGTACGCGGTGACGATCTACGAGCAGTTCGATAAGCCCGGCGGTCTCATGCGTTCGAACATTCCATCATTTCGCCTGCCCGAAGAGGTCCTCGCCGAAGAGACCGCGATGATCCTCGACATGGGTGTCGACATTCGCTACAACTCACCCGTGACGAGCCTGCGTTCGCTCTTGGACGAGGGCTACGACGCAGTCTTCGTGGGCGTGGGCGCGCCGCGCGGTAAGGAGCTCGACCTGCCCGGTCGCCACGACGAAGCCGAATCGCACATCTTCATCGGTATCGACTGGCTGGAGTCGGTGGCCTTTGGTCACGTCAGCGAGATCGGATCGCGCGTGCTCATTATCGGCGTGGGCAACACCGCGATGGACTGTTGTCGCACGTCGAGGCGACTCGGCGGCCGGGACATCAAGGTCATGGCGAGGCGTCCGCGCGAGTTCTTCAAGGCGTCACCCTGGGAGCTCGACGACGCGGAAGAAGAGGGCGTCGACATCCTCGTCAATCACGCGCCCACCCGCTTCGTTATTGAAGACGGCAAGCTCACGGGCATGGAGTTCGACGTGCTCGAGTGGGACGAAGGGGCGAAGCACTCGACGACGTTGGATACCGTGACGATTCCCTGCGACGACGTCATCCTCGCTATTGGCCAAGAGAACTCTTTTCCTTGGATCGAACGCGATCTGGGCATGACCTTTGGCGAGTGGGAGATGCCGACCGTGGACGAGGTCACCATGCAATCCAGTGTGGCCGGGGTCTTCTTTGGCGGCGACGCCGCCTGGGGACCGAAGAACATCATCTGGGCCGTCGCGCACGGACACGAAGCCGCGATCTCGATCGACAACCACTGTCACGACGTTTCGTTGCAACAGCGTCCCGCCATGGGCCAGACACTGGCGAGCCAGAAGATGGGCATGAGCGAGTGGAGTTACCACAACGACTACAACCCCTCGAGCCGCCAAAAGATGACCCACGTCGAGCTGACGAAACGATTCGAGTCGCTCAACCTCGAGGTCGAGCTCGGCTTCAGCGCCGAGCAGACCGCGCGCGAGGTGCAACGATGTCTGAACTGTGACGTGCAGACCGCCTTTAGTGCGCCCCTGTGCATCGAGTGCGACGCCTGTCTCGATATCTGTCCGGTGCAGTGCCTCACCATCACCTCTAACGGCGACGAGGCCGACCTACGGGAACGACTCCTCGCGCCCGCCACCAACCTCGCCCAAGATCTCTTCGTCTCGGAACGTCTACCCCAGACCGGTCGGGTCATGGTGAAAGACGAGAACGTCTGCGTGCATTGCGGACTCTGCGCCCAGCGTTGCCCGACGGCGGCCTGGGACATGGAGAAGTTCGA
>PLBM01000088.1 GCA_003134515.1 Acidimicrobiaceae bacterium
TTTTTCACCAACGGGGGCACCGAAGCCGTCGAGCACGCCGTGCGCATGGCCCGACTGCACACGGGTCGGGCCAAAGTACTCGCGACCTATCGCAGCTACCACGGCGCCACCGCCACCTCAATCAACTTGACCGGCGATCCGAGACGCTGGCCGAACGACAACGGTTCATCCGGCGTCGTGCACTTCTTTGGACCCTTCCTCTATCGGTCGGTCTTTCACGCGACGAGCGAAGAGGAGGAGTGCCAGCGCGCTCTCGAAAGCCTCGAGAACACGATCCTCTTCGAGGGGCCGGCCACGATCGCCGCGGTGATTTTGGAGACCATTCCGGGCACGGCCGGCATCATGGTTCCCCCGACGGGCTATCTCCAGGGCGTTCGCGAGCTCTGCGACCGCCATGGCATTATCTACATCGCCGACGAAGTGATGTGCGGCTTCGGTCGGGCTGGCGCGTGGTTCGCCTATCAGCGACACGGCGTCAAACCTGATTTGGTGACCTTCGCCAAAGGGGTCAACTCGGGCTACGTGCCGCTCGGAGGCGTCGTGATCAACGAGGCCATCAGCGCGACGTTCAACGATCGGGTCTACCCCGGGGGTCTCACGTACTCGGGCCACCCACTGGCATGCGCCGCAGCGGTGGCCTCGATGGAAGTGATGGAACGCGAAGGCGTCATCGAGAACGCCCGACGCGTCGGCGACGACATACTGCGACCTGGCTTGGCGGCGATGGCCAAAAAACACCGCGTCATCGGCGACGTTCGCGGCTTAGGCGTTTTTTTCGCGCTAGATCTCGTATCGGATCGAGAGAGTCGAGAGCCTCTCGCGCCCTACGGCGCCAGTTCACCGGCGATGAATGAGATTCTCGCGGCCTGTCGCGACGAACGACTATTGGTCTTCGCTAACTTCAATCGTCTTCACGTCGTGCCGCCGTGCACCATCACCGATGACGAGGCGCGCGACGGGCTCGCGCGGATCGACCGGGCGCTCCAGGTGGGCGATCGCTACTACGTCGGCGCCTAATGACCAACGATGAGCGTCGAGCCGAGGTCGCCGCGCGTCTGCGCACGCTCGGACACGACTTCGTCGCGCGAACGCTGAGCGACGAGCAACTCGACGCCCTACTCGCGCCGCTCGGCCAACTCACCGAGATCGTCGAAAGTGCCGCGCCGCGCGAGCGCGCGTTACCGAAGATAGATCTGGCGAACTTCAAGATGGCCGTGCCGCGAGAGGACCAAGTCGAGCGACACCAATTGTTCGCGGACTCCTTCGTGTCGGGCGTGACCAATCCCTTGGGCCTGGGTGCTTCACTTCGCCGAGAGGGTGACGTAGCCGTAATGGACGTCACGCTCGGCCGAGCCTTCGAGGGCGCGCCGGGCCGAGCGCACGGCGGCGTCGTCGCTGCCTTGATCGATGAGACCATGGGTCTAGTGCTGGCGATTCACGGGGTGCTCGCCTTCACGGGACAGCTCGACATCACTTACCTCGCACCAACGCCTATCGGCGAGGCGCTCAGCGCGCGGGCCTGGCTCTCGCGCCACACGCATCGAAAACTGTTCGTTGAGGCCAGCGTGCGCGCGAAGGACGTGGAGGTCGCCACGGCCACCGCCCTTTTTATCGCGGTCGATCCCGCCAAGTTTCTCAAGCACCTAGTGCCCGAGTCCTAACATTCTGCCTCGCATGCCTCTAGATCTCCATCGACGATTTCGCTCCAGCAAAGTGCCCTCCAACATCGACGGCGTTTTTTGGGTTTTGAAACTCCTCTCTACAGCGATGGGTGAGGCGACCTCAGACTTCTTGGTCCATCGATTCAATCCCGAACTCGCGGTGCTCGGCGCGGGCGTCGTCTTCGTCGCGGTCCTGTGGTGGCAGTTGACGGTGCCTCGGTTCCTCATCACGACCTACTGGTTGGCCGTAGTGATGGTCGGAGTCTTTGGCACGATGTGCGCCGACGTGTTGCACGTGGGCTTTGGTGTGCCCTACGTGGTGTCAGCTATAACGTTTGGCGTCGCGCTGGTAGGCGTCTTCGTGACCTGGTCACGTCTCGAGCACACGCTGTCGATTCACAGCATCAACACCACACGACGCGAGCTCTTCTACTGGGCCGCGGTCACTGTCACGTTCGCCCTGGGCACCGCGGTCGGCGACATGACGGCGTACACGTGGGGCTTAGGATTCCTACGATCCGGTCTCATATTCGCGATCGTCTTCTGCCTGCCCGTGGTGGGGTTTGTGCTCTTGCGACTGAACGCGGTGGCGATGTTCTGGGCGGCCTACATCCTTACGCGGCCCCTCGGCGCCGCCTTCGCTGACTACCTCGGCAAAGCGCCCGCACAAGGCGGTTTGAACTGGGGGCCGGGCAACGTGTCGTTCATGTTTTCAGCCATCATCGTGGTCGTCGTGGCCGTGCTCGTCAGTCGAGACCGGCGACGGCCAGCTACTCGCGTTGCTCACGTTGGACGAGGAACGTACCGGTCGCGCGACTGACCAACTTGTCCTCGGGCCCTGTGAGGGTCGCTTCGCCGTAGGCGATCTGGCGTGTCAGGCGCACGACGTCGCCGCGCAACCGGTAGGACTCGCCGAGCAGGGCCGGGCGCAGCAGTTCGGTCGTCATCTCAATGGTCCCCTGGGTGCGATCTCTTCCCACGAGAGCGGCGTTAATGGAAAAATTCATCGCCGCGTCGAGCAGCAACGCGTGCACGCCGGCCTGCACACTGCCGTGGGGATTGCAGGCCAATTCGCTGGGCACAAATCCGCCCTGCACCCAGCCGAGGTCTTCGCCGTCGACGCCGTAGCTCTCGAAGGATCCGCCGACCACACCGATGAGGGCCATGCCCCCGTCACCCAGCCAGCGATCCATGTCCTTACGCGGTGCGATCACGTCCGTGACGCTAGTGCGAGCACCGCGTCTAGGCTTCGCGCGGTGGGTGCTACCCACCTGGACAAAGGAGAGCCATGCCTACTGCGGTCATCATCGATGCCCTTCGCACCCCCGGCGGAAAGCGCAACGGAAAGCTCAAGAATTGGCACGCCGTCGACCTCGCTTCAGAGGCACTGCGGGCCCTCGCCAGTCGCAATAACCTCGACCCGAGCGTGGTCGATGACGTCATCATGGGTTGTGTGTCCCAGGTCGGAGAACAGGCCTTCAACGTCGGGCGCAATGCGGTCCTCGCGGCCGGATGGCCGGAGTCGGTTCCCGCCACCACCATCGATCGCCAGTGTGGCTCGTCCCAACAGGCGATGCACTTCGCCGCCCAAGGTGTCATGTCGGGCGCGTACGACGTGGTCGTGGCGGCCGGCGTCGAGGTGATGACGCGCGTCACGATGGGCTCGTCGATCGGCAAAGACGCCGGCTGGCCCTTCGGTCCTCGCGTCACCGCGCGCTATGAGCCGGTGGGGGGACTGAAGAACCAAGGAATCGGCGCCGAGATGATCGCCGACCAGTGGGGCATCTCGCGCGAAGAGCTTGACGAATTCTCGGTCGAGAGCCATCGCCGCGCCGCCCGAGCGACGGCCGAAGGTCGTTTCGAGCGCGAGATCGTACCGGTGTACGTGCGCGACGACAACGGCGAAGCGACCGACGAACTGATGACGAGCGACGAGGGCATCCGGCCCGACTCGAGCATGGCAGTGCTCGCGAACCTTAAGGCCGCCTATAAAGAGGGCGGCAAGGTGACTGCGGGCAACTCCTCGCAGATCACCGACGGCGCGTCGGCGGTACTGATCATGAGCGAAGAGAAGGCTCGTGAACTCGGCTACACCCCCCGAGCCAAGTTTCACTCGTTCGCACTGGCCGGGGTCGATCCGGTCACCATGCTCACTGGTCCTATCCCCGCGACCACCAAGGTCTTAGCGCGCGCTGGACTGACCCTGGACGAGATCGATCTCATAGAGATCAACGAGGCCTTCGCCTCGGTGGTACTCGCGTGGCAGAAGGAACACAAGGTGGACCTCGCCAAGGTGAACGTCAACGGCGGAGCGATCGCGCTCGGTCATCCGCTCGGCGCCTCGGGCGCCAAACTCTGCGCGACGCTGTTGAACGAGCTCGAGCGCACCGGCGGACGCTACGGACTACTCACCATGTGCGAGGGCGGCGGTCTCGCGAACGCCACGATCATCGAGCGAATGAGCTAGGTCACTCCTCGCGAACGACCGAGCGCTAGCGGAAACGAGTGGCGAGGTAGAAGCCCGAGAACATCGAAAACAGTCCGAGTACCAGGTACCACGACGACGTCGATCCCGGCAGCACCTGCAGATAGTTCAGCGTGATCACGAGCATGCCAAAGATCATCAGGTCAATGAGCAACCAGCCGTACCAGTGAGGACTGTGGTCGGCGTTGACGGGGCGCCGCTTCGTCACGCGCCCGCGCTCTTCGGCGTTCACGTAGCGGCCCACCGACTTCCTCGCGTTTGGCTTCGCCCGGGATTTCGCCATAGGTCTCGATGTTATAACGGTGAGGTCTCTAGCCAGTACCGGTTGTAGTGGTAATACCCGCACTCGAGTCACACAGCGTGAGATCGACCGTCGAACCGTATTTCACCGACGTGCCGCCTTGAGCGCTCTGGCTCGTAACGATGGGCGGTGTGCCCGGTGAACAGATATTGACCGTGTCGGTTGTGTACGACGCCAGCAGTCCTTGTTGTTTGAGTGCCGCCGTGGCGACGCTCTGGGTGTCGTTCACCACCGTGGGCACTACCACCTTGCAGAATCCCGACGAGATGACCAGCTCCACGCTCGCGCCCGAGCTGACGAGCGAACCCGCGACGGGCATGGTCGCGATGACCAGGCCTGATCCGATGGTGTTCGAGCACGCCCGAAGGCCCGTCGGACTGACCGACAGACCCGCTGTCGTAAGGTTCGACGCCGCACCCGCCTGGGTCTCTCCGCCGACGTTCGGCATCGGGTACTTCACGTTCGGAGCCAGCACAGTCAGGGTGACCTTGTCGCCCGTTTGATCCTTCGTGCCAAAGACCGGCGATTGAACGAGCACGGTGTTGGGAATGGAGTTCCCTGGGGCGGTAGGCGTCTCGATCACCGTGTAGGCGAGATGGAGGGTTTCCAGCATGCTCTCCGCGCTGCTCAACGAGAATCCAGTGACTTGGGGCACCGTCACCGGTGAGGTCGTCTTGCCGAGACTCACCGTCAAGAGCACCGAGCGACCCTTGGCGAGGCTGGTTCCAGCCTTGGGATCGCTCGCGATGACAATATTCTTGGGCTTCGACGAGTGGATGTACGAGGTCGTCACCAAGAAGCCGGCGGTGTTGAGTTGCTGGCTCGCCGCCGTGATGGTCAGTCCGCCGACGTCGGGCAGATTCGTCACCGTTGCCTTGCCGTGCAAGTAGTAAGCGAATCCCGCGGCCGCGATCAGCAGAACAACGAGCGCGATGATCGGTCCGACATAACCCCGACGACGTCGACGAATGTCGGTGCGCGGTCCCGTCATGAGCGGCACGGCTTGCGTGTGCTCGCCCGACGCCACAGTCGACACGGTGCGAGTCGCGTCTTCACCAAAGAATGCCGCGTCGCGCTGGGCCGCTCGAACGGGCTGACCTTCGGAAAAACGAATGAGATCGGCTCTGAGTTCATCGGCCGATTGGTACCGCTGCGAAGGAGACTTGGCCATCGCCTCCATCACGATCGCTTCGAGATCGCGGGGCACCACGTCGGTGAACTGCTTCAGCGCAGGCACCGCGTTGTGCACGTGCTGGCTCGAAACCTCAACCGGCGTGTCGCCAATAAACGGGGGCCGACCAGCGAGCATCTCAAAGAGCACCACGCCCAGTGAGTAGACGTCGCTTCGCCCGTCGACGGCGGCGCCCTCGGCCTGTTCGGGCGAGAAGTACGTCGCGGTGCCCATGACCGATCCGGCTTCGGCGAAATGGTCCTCACTCGACACCGCCTGGGCGATACCAAAGTCCGTGACCTTCACTTGACCGTCCGGAGTGATCAAGATGTTGCCGGGCTTGACGTCACGGTGAACGACGCCGTTGCGATGGGCGTAGCCGAGCGCAGCCGCGACTTGGGCCACGAGTTGGGCCGAGTGGGCCGGCGTCAGTGTCTTGGACCCGCGAAGCATCTCGGCCAGCGACGTCCCATCGACGAGTTCCATCACGATGAAGTACGTGCCTTCGTCCTCGCCCCAGTCGAAGACCGGCACGATGTTGGGGTGCGAGAGATTAGCGGCCGCCTGCGCCTCTCGGCGAAAACGTTCAACGAACAGCGGGTCCGCGCTGAGCTCGGGGTAGAGAATCTTGAGTGCGACGGCGCGGTTTAAGAGAGTGTCCTGGGCTCGGTACACCATCGCCATGCCCCCGCGCGCGATTAAATGGGTGACCTCGTAGCGATGAGAGTACAGACGAGGGTCGTTAACGGGCTCCATACCGGACCTAGCCTACGCCCTGTCAATCAGACGTGAGGTGGCGTTGCTAGGGACACGTCGACCCGGTCATCTTGAACGGTTGGCCGGATTGGATCGCGAGCGCGCCCTCGACCAGACATCTCATCACGGGTCCCGCCACCACCGCGCCGGTCGCCGAAGTGACTTGAAACGGTAACACGACCGCCACGGCAATCGTCGGATTACTGGCCGGCGCGAAAGCGATCATCCAGTCGTCGGTGTTCTGCGAGCTGTTGCCGACCTGGGCGGTGCCGGTCTTGGCGGCCACGTTGTCCGCCGCGGGAAAGACGCCTCCCGCGGTGCCGTAGAGCGCGACGTTCACCATGAGCGGCACTATCTGACCGGCCTGGGCGGCGGTGAGCGGCGTCTTCCACACGGCGGGCTTGTAACGCTTGATGATGGTGCCGTCAGGTCCGGTGACGTAGTTAAGCAAATGCGGCGTCATCATGACCCCGTAGTTGCCGACCGCGGCGGCGACGAGCGCGTTCTGCAAGGCGGTGGTTCGAACGTCCTGTTGGCCAATGGCGGAGTACGCGACTCCGGGCAGGTTAAACGTGAAGAACGACGCCGGTGGAAAGTTGCTGGCCACGGCGCCGGGTAAGTCGATCGGCGGTACCTCGTCGTAGCCGAAGCTGTCGGCCGCGAGCGAAAGGTCCGTGCCCCCCACGTCCAAACCCACCAGCGCGAATCCGGTGTCACACGAGGGCGGCAACATTTCAGCGATCGTCCCACCGCAACTGCCAAAGGCGTAGTTCGAGAACGTCTTATTGGTGTTAGGCAGCTTGATGGTGACGGCATTGCGATAGTGCTTGAGCAACAGTTGAGGCTTCGACACCACCACCGCGGAAGTCGTGACGATCTTGAACGTCGAACC
>PLBM01000023.1 GCA_003134515.1 Acidimicrobiaceae bacterium
CTGGTCGCTTGAAGAACGTCAAAAATTCGCTCGTCGTCGATGTGACCGTGGGGCATGAGTTCTCCGCGAAGTTCGCCCGAAAAAAGGCGAGGCTCGATCTCACTCACGACGATGTGCGTGCGCAGGTCGCGCAGGGCATACGAGTTGATAGGGGCGCCGTTAACGAACACGCCGTCATCGTCGGACACGAAGCGCCCGAGACGATCGACCAAGAGCNNACGAGGGCCGCGAGTTGGCCCCGCTCGAGGGTGAGGCCGCTTCGTCGGTCCTCGAGACGAAAGAGGCGAGCGGGCCACGCCAACGGACTCTCGGAGTCGGTGACCGTGGGCTGGACGTTCAGGATGCGAAGCACGCGCCCCGCGCCCACGTACGCGCGCGTCGACATGATGATGTAGTCAATGGCCGTGCGAAGAGGTGTCGTGAGAAACGTCGTGTAACCAAAGAAGGCCACTAGTTGCCCGGGTTGGAGTGAGCCGTTCATGACGTCGCGCGCGCCAAGGAACGTCACCAGACCGGTCAAAATTGCAGGCAACAGTACCTGGCCCGATTCGAGACCGGCTTGGGGTGCCGCGATGCGCGTACCCGCGACGCGAACCTTTTGACTCTGCTCGCGATAGTTCTTCAAGAAGACCTCTTCGCCGCCTACGCCTCGAAGAATCCGCAGTCCCGCGACGGTGTCGGCGCCAAGAGACGCCAGCCGGCCGGCCGCTTCGCGCTGGGCGGCTTGAGTGTCGTGCAGCGGTTTCATCAGTGGGGTCGTCAGCGCGCCGAGGATTGGCACGCCCAGGAGCACGATGAGACCCAGTTGCACCGACGTGGAGAGCAAGATGAACGACACAACGATCCACGCGACGATGGCGCCGGCGAACCGGGCGAAGCTGTCGTACGATCCGCCAATACGCATCGCGTCCGCGGCGACCGTGTTGACAATGTCGCCCGCCGGTATTTCGTCGGTCAGTGCGGTGCCCGTTCTTGCGACGTGACGGCCAATGAGTTGCACTGTTCGATAGGTCGCGCTCATCCAGTTGGTGACCGCTAGTTGGTGACGAAACGCTCCGCAGACAGCCTGAATGAGTCCGAGAACAATGACGACCGCGACCCACTTGAACAGTTGGGCGTCGCTATGGCGCTCGACGCCGTGGTCGATGGCCGCGCCGACGGCGGCCCACACCAGCGCCTGGGAGACCATCCAGCCGATGCCAAAAAGTGCGTTGAGCGTGAGGAGCCAACGTTGATGTCGCGCCAGCCACACCAGGTAACGAAGGGGCGATCTCGTGTCAGGGGTTCCCGGATCGGCGACAGGGAGCTCGCGATAGGGCAGATGCAGCACGGTTCAGTCTTTCGAGTAGTTGGTTAGTAATAAAGAGAGATGGATGGTGAGTCGACCTATAAGCGGGGTTCTGTCCACCTTCCAAAGGAAGGATGGGCGGCCATCCATCTCAGCGATCTACCTCGGGAGTGCCTCGTACTACAAGGCGTGCGGGCTGCCTCCCATGTTTGATCTTGCTCCGGGTGGGGTTTACCGAGCCACCTTGGTTGCCCAAGGTGCTGGTGCGCTCTTACCGCACCGTTTCACCCTTACCTGTGCTCGGTTGCCCGAGCCATCGGCGGTCTTATCTCTGTGGCACTGTCCTGCACGTCACCGCGACTCACGTCTCGCGAGCACCCTGCCCTATGGAGCCCCGACTTTCCTCGCCGCCTGTTGCCAAGCGGCGCGGCCACCCAGTCGACTCACCATCCGTTTCTAGTCTGACACAACTTTTCAATCACTTCAAGCCATGGAGCATGGTGACGAGCGGACGATAGCCTCACCTCGTGGTCAATGACATCGTGCGTGACGAGCCGGTCCTGGAGGTCGGCGAGTTTTACGAACTGCTCACCGCGCATCTCGAGTCGAGTTTCGGGCGCCGCCGCCCCCACTGGGTCCGTGGCGAAATCGCGAAGGTGTACGAAAAAAGTCACGTCTACGTGGACCTGGTCGACGCCGGGTCGGCCTCGTCCGACACCAAGCGACCGGTCCTCAACGCGCACTGCTGGGCGACGCCGTGGGCGGGGCTGAAACGCCGACTCGGGGCCGAGGGCGTCACTTTGAAGGCCGGGATGATCGTGAGCTTCTTGGGCTACGTCGACGTGTACGCGCCCCAGGGCAAGATCGGATTCTCCATCACCGAGATCGACGTGGAGGGCCTCTTGGGCGACGTCGCGCGTCGCCGCCTTGAACTGATCGGCCGTCTTCGTGAGGAAGGGCTCTTGGATCGCAACAAGGCGACGCCGTTGTCGCCGGTACCGCTGCGCGTGGGCTTGGTGGCCAGTCCGGGCACCGAGGGCTATCAGGACTTTACCGGCCAGCTCTTGAACTCGAGTTTCAGTTTCGAGATCCTGTTGGTGCGGACCCTGGTCCAAGGTGACGCGGCGCCGCCCCAGATCGTGAACGCCGTGAAGGCCCTCGACGACTACGGCGTCGACGTGATCTGTATCGTGCGCGGCGGGGGATCCAAGGGCGACCTTGCGTGTTTTGACGACGAAGCCGTCGCGCGCGCGATCGCGACGTCGTCGACCCCGGTCTTCACCGGCATCGGACATACGGGCGATGAGTCGGTGGCCGATCTGGTCGCACACACCCGATCGATCACGCCCACCAAATTGGGGGAGGAGATCGTGAGCATCGTCAGCGCCTGGTACGAAGTGAACCTGCGTGCCCCGTCCGGGCGACTCCTGGAGGCGGCCAACGACGTACTCGACGAGGCCGAGGGCTATCTCGGCGAGCGTCGTCGAACCATGATCTTTGCGGTACGCGATCGTCTGCGCGCTGAACAACGTCATCTGCTCAGTACTCGAGAACGGCTGGTCATCCAGGGCCGTCATCTCGTGGCGTCGGCCACCCAGTTGCTCGCAGGTCACCGTCAGCTCTTGGCGGCCTACGATCCGACGCGACGTCTCGCTCAGGGTTGGTCTATCGTGACCGATGCCCACGGCGACGTCGTGAAGTCACTGAGCGACGTCGCCCTCGGCAACGAGGTCCACGTCCTGGTGAGCGACGGATCGTTCGCGTCACAGGTCACCGAGATGAAGGGAACACCCCGATGAGCAATGTCAGCGATTGGAATGAATCGGCCAGTGAACTGAACGCGATCGTGGCCTCCTTTGACGAAGGCGAGGTCTCGGTCGACGATCTTTTCGCAAAATTGGAAAGGGCGACGACGATCATCGAGGCCCTCGAAGCGCGCTTGGCCTTGACCAAGGCCAAGGTCGACGAACTCACGCCAAGAATTGCCAAGGTGGCGGAGAGCGAATGAGTGATCGGTTCTATTTTCGCCAGTGGCTCGCCGGTCGCGACTTCGCCGTCGGCGACGAAATCGCCACGTCGATGCGTAACTTCACCTACGCCTTCGGTGACCGCGAGTCGGGCGATGCGATCCTCGTGGACCCGGCGTATCGACCCGACGAGCTCGTGCAGATGGTCACCGCTGATGACATGAGCGTCAAGGGCGTCATCGCGACGCACTATCACCCCGACCACGTCGGCGGCACGCTGATGGCGCAGCAACACATCGCGGGCGTCGCTGAACTACGAGAGATCGTCGAGGTACCCATTCATGTCCAAGCCGAGGAGTTGGAGTGGATCGCGGCCCGTACCGGACTCAACGAGGCCGCCTTCACCGTTCATCATCATCGCGACGTGCTGCACGTCGGCGACGTGGAAGTGACGCTGCTGCACACTCCCGGTCACACGCCCGGCAGTCAGTGCATCCACGTCCAAAGTCGCCTCCTTAGCGGGGACAAGTTATTCATTGATGGATGTGGACGCACCGACCTTCCGGGTGGCGACGCACTCGAGATGCATCGTTCCTTGAGCGAACGTTTGGCCGAGATCGGTGATGACACCGTGCTCTATCCCGGACACCTGTACTCGCCCGAGCCGTCGCTGTCGATGGGCCAGGTGCGCGAACGTAACTACGTGCTCGCACCGCGAAGCTCCGAGCAGTGGCTCGCGGCGTTTGGGTCGTGACACCACTTCGTTCCTCTGACCACGTCATCGTGGTGGGTGCCGGTCTCGCGGGCTGGCGATTCGTGGAGTCGCTCCGCGTTGAGGGATACCGGGGCGCGCTGACCCTGGTCGGCGATGAGCCGCACGCCCCCTACGACCGGCCCCCGCTCTCCAAACAGGTGCTCTCTGGTAAATGGGAAGTGGAAAAGGCGACGCTGGCGTCGCCGCAACAACTCGCCGAGTCGGGCGCGACGCTGCGTCTGGGGGTGCGCGCCGCTCAACTCGATGTGGAGGCGACGGCGGTGCGTCTCTTCGACGATTCGTTGCTCGAGGGCACGCACGTGGTGCTCGCGACCGGCTCGAGGGCCCGTCCTCTCTCGTTCGCGTCGTCGGGGGCGCTCGATACGCTGCGAACTCGAGATGATCTCGTTCACCTTGACGGCGAGCTCGCGTCGCTGGCGCCCGCGAGCGTGGCGGCGGTCATCGGCGGCGGCTTCGTGGGCGCCGAAGTGGCCACGTCGATGAAGGCGCGCGGGCTGGTTCCGGTCGTACTCGAAGCGGCGGAGCGCCCGTTGATCGCCGCGGTTGGCGAGGAGGCGTCCACGTGGCTCTT